>JBAXDG010000064.1:0-7484 GCA_037141075.1 Kiritimatiellales bacterium | reverse complement strand
CCATCTTCTTGCCGGTGATCTTGAGTGCGTTATAAAGCGCCGCCAGCGAAACGACCGCGGTGCCGTGCTGGTCGTCGTGAAACACCGGAATGTCAAGTTCGGCCTTGAGCCGCTCTTCAATTTCAAAGCAGCGCGGCGCGGAAATATCTTCCAGATTGATGCCGCCGAAAGTCGGCGCCAGCAGTTTCACCGTTCTGATGATCTCTTCGGTGTCTTTGGTGGCCAGACAGATCGGGAAGGCATCCACGCCGCCGAATTCCTTAAACAGCATCGCCTTGCCTTCCATCACCGGCATACCGGCTTCGGGGCCGATATCGCCGAGTCCGAGCACCGCTGTGCCGTCGGAGACGACCGCCACCATATTCTTTTTAACGGTCAGCGCATCGGCGCGGGCGACATTTTCGTTGATCGCCATGCAGACGCGGCCGACGCCCGGCGTGTAGGCGATCGCCAGCGCGCCTTTAGCGGTGAGGTCGAGTTTGCTCGTCACTTCAATTTTGCCGCCGATGTGCGAGCGGAAGGTGATTTCCTCGGCGGAAATCACGCAGGTGTTTTTGGAGGCTTCCAAGGCCTGGATGATTTCCTGCTGGTGCTCGCTGTTGCGGCAGTTGACGACAAAGCGGAAAGGGCTGGCGACGCCTTCAGAAAGGGCGGGCACGCCTTCGGCGGCAACAATGAGTTGTTCGAGCGCCGCGCGGGCGAGGGGCGATTTGACGGTCAGATCGATGCTGTAGCTGGGGGACGGATTGATTTTCATAGACTAACTCCTTAAATAAGCCGCCCATCGTACCGATCCGCTTCCGCCGCGCAAGTTTCAACTTTTCAAAATTATGGCGGTGGAGCGTGATCTCCGAGCACGCTTACTTGTCCGTCGCAGGAGGAAACGCGCTCAGAGATCGCGTTCCACCGAAACCCAACGCGTCTGGAAGTCGCATTCCGCCTTTTTTAGGTGGAACCCGACCTCCGGGCGGGTTAAAACTGTTTCTATGAAAAAGTCTTATCCCACCCGCTTGTTTCATAAAATGCCGTCATGGGTTGAAGATGGCTCTATTTTTCATATCCGTATCCGCTGTGATGCCACCAATACGGTTGTCCTGTCGCAACCGCCTGCCGCCGAGGAACTGCTGGCATCTGTTGACTTCTACACCGGGAGCGGCCGCTGGTTTGCTCACCTGTTTCTTTTGATGCCCGATCATGTCCACGCGTTGCTTTCATTCCCGAGAGGTGAGGTGATGGCGAGGGTGATCGCAGACTGGAAGCGATATCAAAGCAACCAGCTTGGCATTCAATGGCAAGACAACTTTTTTGACCATCGCATCCGCAATACGGCGGAGTATCTGGAAAAGGCGGCGTATATCCGGCGCAATCCGGTTGCGAAGGGGCTGTGTGAAACGACGGAAGAATGGCCGTGGATTTTAGGTGGAGCGTGATCTCCGAGCACGCTTTAGACTGAACGCGCTCGGAGATCGCGTTTCACGGAAACCCAACGCGCTCGGAGATCGCGTTCCACCTTTGTCTTATCCTTTTGCCTTCTCATGCGGCTTTCGCCTTGAGCTTCAACGGGTTTGCGGTAATGTTTGCGCTCACAAAAAGGCGTTAGTCTTTAGGCTGTAGACTTTAGGAAGAGGAAGCTGGAAGTTTTTCCTAAGGCCTAAAGCCTAAGGTCTGTCCGAAGGACATTTTATGAAGAAAATCAAAATCGGAATTCTGGGATTCGGCACGGTCGGCGCGGGCGTGGTTGAGGGCATCCTCAAAAACGGCGAACTGATGGCGCAGCGCACCGGGCTTTTTCCAGTCATTGGAAAAATCGCCGATCTCGACATTAAAACCGACCGCGGCGTCAAAGTGGATACATCACTTCTGACGACCGACGCGCTTTCTGTCATCAACGACCCCGAAATTGATGTGATCGTCGAGCTGATCGGCGGCGTCAAGGTCGCCAAGGATTTTGTACTGCGCGCGCTCAAGAACGGTAAACCGGTCGTGACCGCCAATAAGGCGCTTTTGGCCGAAGCCGGCCGCGAGCTGTTTGAAGCTTCCGCGAAGAGCGGGGCGGGGCTTTACTTTGAAGCCAGCGTCGGCGGCGGCATTCCGGTGCTGCGCGCTCTGCGCGACGGTCTGGTCGGCAACAAGATCAAGAGCATGTACGGCATTCTGAACGGAACCTGCAATTATATCCTGACCCGCATGGAGCGCGAAGGTCTCGATTTTGACGCGGCGCTGGCCGACGCCCAGAAGCTGGGCTATGCCGAAACGCCGCCGGATCTCGATATCGACGGCATCGATACCGCTCACAAAGCGGTCGTGCTGGCTTCGCTCGCTTATGGCGCGCCGGTTTCGATGGATGCGTTCACCATTGAAGGCATCCGCGGACTGTCGCATCGCGAAATTGAATACGCCGGCGAGTTGGGCTACCGGATTAAAATGCTGGCCGTCATCCGCGAGGTGAACGGCGAAATCGAAATGCGCGTCGAGCCGTCGCTGGTGCAGAAGAAACATCTGCTGGCGGAAGTGCACGATGCGTACAATGCGGTCTTTGTGGACGGCGACATTGTCGGCAGCACCCTGTATTACGGGCGCGGCGCGGGCCGTCTGCCGACCGCCAGCGCGGTGATCGGCGACATTATGGAAGCGGCGGCGGGCAAGGGCGGATGCAGTGACTGGCTGCTGAAGCACAAGGCTCTGCCGGTGTGCGATCCGAAAAATATTTTGATTCGCTGTTATCTGCGGCTGTCGCTGAAAGACCAGCCTGATGTGATCGCGCAGGTCGCGCACGTGCTCGGCAAAAATAAGATCAGCATCGCGTCGATGATTCAGAAGGAGCAGAACGCGGGCGAGCAGGTGCCGGTGGTGTTTCTGACCCACAAAGCGCTGGAAAAGGACTATGCCGCCGCGATGGAAGAGATCGAACGGCTGGATGTGGTGGACGGCAAACCCGTCCGCATGGCGATTGAGGACTTTGAATAGCATGCCTGAAATCAGTCGCTTTTTTGGTGTGATCATCCGGATGTACTGGGAGCCGGACGCCCCGCATAATGCGGCGCATTTCCATGCGTATTATCAAGGCGAGGGTGCGGTATTTTCCGTTGATAATGCTGAACTGATGGCCGGGAATCTTCCCAAGCGACAGCTTCGGCTGGTGACGGCCTGGGCAGAACTGCATCGTGAAGAGTTGATTGAAGACTGGCAGTTGGTAATATCTGGCGGTGAACCCAAAGGCATTAACCCGTTACAGTAAAAATGAACTGGACGCACAAAATAGTTAAAGTCGAACGCTTCGAGAAGGTGGCGCCGTTCACCCTGCGCGTGCACTTCTCCGATGCGACCGAAAAGACCATCGACTTCCGTCCGGTTTTGAAAGGCCCGCTTTTTGGTTCACTGATCGACGAAAAGCTTTTTAACACCGTTCGCATTGATCCCGAAATTCACACACTGGTTTGGGAGAACGGTGCAGATTTCGATCCGGCAACGCTTCACGACTGGTCTGCGGCTTATCAGATGCCGCAGGGCGGGGTGATGAAAGCGGCGGAGACACAGGAAAAGTACGGCTCTAAGGAATAAAAATGAAAGTAGTGAAATTCGGCGGGACATCCGTCGCCAATGCGGAACAGATTTCGAAGATTGTAAAAATTGTCACGGCTGACGCTGACCGCCGCATCGTGGTGGTTTCCGCGCCGGGCAAACGCAATAAAGCCGACACCAAGGTCACCGACCTGCTGATCGCTTTGGCGAACACCGTGATCGCCGGAAAAGATTTTGAGGCCGACCTGATGGCTGTGGTGAATCGCTATGCCGAAATTCAGCGCGACCTGAAACTGCCGGAAGCGGTGACCAAAACCATCGAAGCCGATCTGCGCGGACGCATTAAAGGCCGTGGCAAGAACGACGCCCAGTTTATGGACGCCATGAAAGCCGCCGGCGAAGACTGCGCCGCCCGCGCTATCGCCGAAGCGTTCACCAAAGCCGGATTCCCCGCCAAGTACGTCAACCCCGGCGAAGCGGGCATGCTGTTGAGCGACGATTTTGGTAACGCGCAGGTGCTCGACGAGTCCTATCCGAAACTGGCCGTGCTGAAAAACATCAAAGAAATCGTGATTTTCCCCGGCTTTTTCGGTGTCACGAAGGCTGGCGACGTCGCGACTTTCCCGCGCGGCGGCTCCGATATTACCGGCGCGATTCTCGCAGCGGCGGTCAAAGCCGACGTCTATGAAAACTTCACCGACGTGGACTCTGTCTGCTCGATGGATCCGCGCATCATTGAAAATCCGCCCGCCATCGACTGCATGACCTACCGCGAAATGCGCGAGCTTTCCTATGCCGGATTCGGCGTTTTTCACGACGAAGCAATCATTCCGGCGGTTCAGGCCAACATTCCGATCTGCATCAAGAACACCAACAATCCTGTGGCTCCCGGCACCATGGTCGTGCCGAAGCGCGCTCCCAGCGAACGGACGGTGGTCGGCATTTCCAGCGCTCCCGGTTTCTGCGCTGTCTACATTGATAAATATATGATGAACCGCGAAATCGGTTTCGGCCGCCGCCTGCTCCAGATTCTGGAAGACGAAAAAATATCCTTTGAGCACACGCCGTCAGGGATCGATAACATGTCCGTCATTCTCGCTTCGGCAAATCTTCCTGCGGCACGGGAAGAAAAAGTTGTTGCGCGCATCAAAGCCGAACTGAAACCCGACGCGGTGCTGGTCGAACACGGCCTCGCGCTCATCATGGTGGTCGGCGAGGGGATGCACTATGCGGTCGGTATGGCCGCAAAAGCCACGCAGGCGATGTCCGCCGCCGGTGTGAATCTGGAAATGATCAATCAGGGCGCGTCCGAAATCAGCATGATGTTCGCCGTCAAAGACGCCGACCGCGAAAAAGCTCTCCGTGCTCTCGGCAAAGCGTTTTTTGGTATTTAGGGTCTCGCGCACCTGCCCGCAGTGCTACAGCGTTGCAGGCGGGAAGTCGCCAAGGCGCAGAGAGTTTCCAAAGTTTGGAAACAGGAAATACTTGAATGCGAGGACTGACCTCGTTTAAGGACATATCTTCTGGGCTCTAGCACCTGACATTTTATCGGTCACGGGTGCCTATGATGTGAGTAGCGATGATGGAGGGTTAGCTCGATGAAAATGAGTATTTTCCTATTCTTGATTGGTGCTCTTAGTGGCATATGTCATGCGCAGAAAATGGAGCCTTATGGGGATATGGCAAAACCTGTGACGATGATCTTCAATGAAGACATGGCTACCTTGATGGAACGGATTGTTCAGAACTTGGAACAATTGCAAGGGGTTGAAAAAGACAGCAAAACGGGCAAGCCAAGATTTGAAAGGAAAGTGTGGCGTCCGAGTTTGATGACTACCAATACGACTCAGATGGATCTAGAAAGTATAACAGTCTGGTGGACGCCACCAAAGGCATCGCCTCAGAAAGTTTCCAACGGGGGAGGCAACATCAAACCTTTGCGTTCTGAGATATGGATTGTCGTTGGATGTCTCAAAACCAATCGTCAGGCAAGTGTGATCCGCCTTCGACGTGAGTGGACTTATAACATCCGCGCTCATATTCCCTATACGGAGATTCCGTTATGCCGAACGGAGCGAAAGAGCGGAGGCAGTTATCTGTCCGATCGCGATTGGCTTCATCAGCTCGCGCCGGAGAAAGAACATCCCGGGGAATACGATGACGTTGTGTATGCCTCGAACATCCTCCAAGTTCTACGCACGATACCATTGCCGCCGCAGAGATAAAAAAGAGGGCAGTCCTCGCAAACTTTGGGAACTTCTCTGCGCTTCTGCGAGAAAAGTTAAATCCCGAAGGCCGAGAGATCCACGCCGAGTTTCTTGAGCATGTCGAGGTAGACGCTGTAGCGCTCTTTGAGTCCGGCGAGCTGGGTGGTGTACTGGCTCAGCTGATTTTTGAGGGCGATGCCTTTTTCGCCGAGCATGTCAGCCATCGGAAGTCCTTTGAGCGACGATGTCAGGCTGGCGAGTTTATCTTTATTGGCAACGATCACGTCTTTGTAGGCGTTCGCATAAGCCATCAGTTCGGGTTGTCCGAGGGATGCAGCTTTAGTCTTGATGTCCGCGACCGGCTGACTGAGCTCGGCCATGACCTGATCGGGCTTAACCGTTAGTGCGCTTTTGACCGCTTCAACTTTCTGGGCGACCTCTTTGGTGACGGCTTGAGCCTGCGCTGTGACTGCGGCAACCTTTCCGGTTACCTGCGCCGTGACCGCAGCGACTTTGCCGGTTACCTGCGCTATGGTCGTTGGCAGGGCGGTTTTTTCGGCGCTGACCGCCGGGGCGGATGGTTTTTCCTCATGTTTCGAACAGCCTGCGCTCAGAACCAGTCCTGCCGCCAATGCGTAGAATACAACATGCTTCATGATCTGCTCCTTTCGTCTGGGGTTATGCTTTCCGGTCTGCCCCGACTTTAGCGCAACCGCTGGCGCTGTACAGCCTCCAAATCTTCCAATGTTTGCCTCTCCCTGCGGTCGTTGCCCCGCATTCGCGGAGCCTCTCTCGCTTCTCGCTCGGGTGGAAAGCGGCGTCGAGCCGCCGCACTCCAGAGCGCTTCGCGCGGCCCTATTCGTGTCCATTCGTGTAATTCGTGGTAAAAATCTTCCGATGTTTGCCTCTCCCTGCGGTCGTTGCCCCGCTTTGTGGGGCCACTCTCGCTGTGCTCGGGTGGAAAGCGGCGTCGAGCCGCCGCACTCCAGGGCGCTGCGCGCGGATCCATTCGCGTCGATTAGCGTCCATTAGCGGTTAAATTCCCCCGAAAAAAGGGCCGGTGAAGGCTTTAAATCCGCGGGGGGTTCGTATATGTTTTCCAGCTCCTAGAGGGGAAAACCATGAGTACTAAAAAGATAGCCATCTATGACACGACGCTGCGCGACGGCGCGCAGGCGGAGGGAGTTTCCTTTTCCGCGGTCGCCAAAGTGCAGGTCGCCAAACGTCTCGACGAGTTCGGCCTGGCCTACATCGAGGGCGGGTTCGCCGCGTCCAATCCCAAAGACATGGAGTTTTTCCGCCTGATTAAGAAGGAAACCCTCAAAAATGCCAAGGTCGCCGCATTCGGTTCGACCCGCCGCGCGAACATTAAGCCGGAAGAGGATAAAGGTCTTGCCGCTCTGCTGGAGGCGGATACACCGGTTTGCACCATCTTTGGCAAGAGCTGGCTTTTGCATGTGACCGAAGTGCTCCAGACGACCGCCGAAGAAAATCTGGCGATGATCGCTGATAGCGTACGGTTCCTGAAAGCGCACGGCAAAGAGGTGATCTACGATGCCGAACACTTTTTCGACGGCTATAAAGACAGCCCGGAATACGCAATGTCCGCGCTCAAAGCGGCGGCGGACGCCGGAGCCGACTGCCTTGTCCTTTGCGAAACCAACGGTGGCGCGCTTCCGCATGAAGTGGCGGCCATCACCGCCACGGTGATCAAGGCGTTTAAGACGCCGGTCGGCATCCATACGCATAACGACG
>JBAXDG010000063.1:0-7595 GCA_037141075.1 Kiritimatiellales bacterium | reverse complement strand
CGACATCCAGCCGTCTCGCCCGGCATCTGATTTTAACCGTGGCGGTTCTGGCGGCGGTCGTCGGTGTCGCGGTTGTGATCGGGAAATTCAGCCCGGCATCTTTTCTGCCGGACGAAGATCAAGGCATTATTTTCGGCGCAGTTCAGCTTCCGGAAGGGGCAACTCTTGCCCGTACCGATGCGTTGCTTACTCAGGCGGTCACGCCGCTACGCAATGAGCCCGGTGTTGCTTTTGTGATCCAGATCACCGGGTTCAGCCTGATGGGCGGTGCCGGTGAAAATGTTGCCTTCTTCGTTTGCGGTCTGAAAGACTGGAGCGAACGTAAGACGCCGGAGTTGCAGGCGTCCGCGATTCTGCAACGGTTGCAGGGCCGTATGGCTCAGGTTCCCGGCGCACAGATTAATCTCTTCACGCCGCCAGCCATCCGCGGACTCGGCGCCAGCAGCGGGATGGATATCCGCCTGCAGGCCATCAACGACAACGATCCGCAGAAACTGGATGCGGTGCTGAAGGGCTTTCTCATGAAGCTCAACACGATGCCGGGAATGATGTACGCATTCAGCACGTACACGGCGAATACCCCGTACCAGTTCCTTGACGTGGATCGCGTCAAAGCCTCGCTGATGGGCGTTGATACCAGCGCCATCTTTGCGGCGCTTCAGGACAATCTGGGGTCGCGCTACGTCAACAACGTGAACTTTGAAGGACAGGTGAACAACGTCAACGTGCAGGCCGACTGGCCGTTCCGCAATCAGGTGGCGGACATCGAAAAGATTTACGTCAAAAACAACCGCGGCGACATGGTTCCGCTGGGCAGCGTACTCAAGTCCCGCGTCACGCTGGCACCGCGGTCCGTGGACCGCTACAACAAGTTCACTGCCGCGGCGGTCACGGCGGTGGCTCTGCCGTTTATCAGCAGCGGTGAAGCTATGCAGAGAGTTTCCAAACTGGCCGGAGAAACTTTGCCGCCCGGTTACACGTTTGACTGGTCCAGCCTGAGCTATCAGGAGGCTAGAGCGGCTGGCGGCAGTTCTTTACTCATCGTCATGGCGCTGATCTTCGGCTATCTGTTCCTTGTTGCGCAGTATGAAAGCTGGGTGATTCCGCTGCCGGTGATGCTCTCCACGGCGGTTGCGAGTCTGGGCGCGCTGGCCGGACTGTTGTTCAGCCACATGCCGCTAAGCATCTACGCGCAGCTCGGCCTTATTCTTCTCGTGGGACTCGCCAGTAAGAACGCCATTCTGATTGTTGAGTTTTCGCGAGCCCGGCGTGAAGAAGGTCTCACCATTCGTGAGGCGGCGGCTGACGGCATGAGACAGCGGTTCCGCGCCGTGCTGATGACCGCATTCACCTTTATTCTCGGGGTGCTTCCGATGGTGCTGGCTACCGGCGCCGGTTCCTCCGCGCGCCGTTCTATCGGTACGACGGTCTTCTGGGGAATGCTGGCCGCGACGATCCTCGGCATCGTTCTGATTCCTGCGCTTTATGCGCTGTTCCAGACGTTGCGTGAAAAGAGTCATACGCTCCGCTCCGGAAAAAACAAACTGCACCTGCTGGTGATCCTGCTGGTTCCGTTCCTTTTCGGCGGATGCCTGTCGGTCGGTCCGGATTATAAAGCGCCGGAACAGCCGCAGCTCAGCGGAGAGTCGATGGAAATACCTGCCGAGTGGTGGGCCGCGCTGAATGATCCGGAGCTGACTGCGCTGGTTGGTGAAGCCTTGCAGAATAATTACGACCTGAAATCGGCTGTCGCCGCCGTCCGCGCCGCCCGCGCTCAGCTTGGCATCGCGCGTGCCGCTTACGGCCCGCAGTTGGATGCGAACGGAAGTTACACCCGAAGCAAAGCCAGCGATGAAGTTTCTAATAAGGCCGGTGAAAGAGATCTCTATCGCGGCGGCTTCGACGCCTCGTGGGAAATCGATCTGTTTGGCGGAACCCGTCGCTCCGTCGAAGCCTCGCTGGCCGGGCTCAAAGCGCAGGAAGCCGGTCTGGCCGATGTGCAGGTTTCACTGGCCGCTGAAACCGCACAGAGTTATGTTCAACTTCGTGCCGGACAGCAGTTGCTGCGGGTCGCCCGTTCCAATCTTGAAATTCAGCAGGAAACCTATGACATGCTCAAGTCACGTTTCGAGAGCGGATTGATCGACGGACTGGCCATGCAGCAGGCGCGCTATAATCTCGAAAGCACCCGCGCCGCCATTCCGTCTCTGGAAACCGGCGTGGAACACAGCCTCAATGCGCTGGCGGTTCTCACGGGTGTATTGCCGGGCTCGTTGCACGAGCGGCTTGGGGCCGAAAAAGAAATTCCGGTTGTAACGGCTCAAGCAGTCACCGGGATTCCCGCCGACCTGTTGCGTCGCCGTCCCGATGTGCGCAAAGCGGAACGCCAGCTCGCCGCGCAGACCGCCCGCATCGGCGTTGCCAAATCCGATCTCTACCCGAAGCTCACACTGAACGGCTCTATCGGACTTGAATCCCTGCATGCCTCTTCGTTCGCTGATGCGGGCAACGACTTCTACAGTGCCGGGCCCGGCGTTCGCTGGGCGATTTTCCATATGGGATCCATTCGCAACAACATTAAGGTTCAGGAAGCGGTGCAGGAACAGACGCTGGCTGCCTACGAAAAAACCGTGCTGACGGCCGTGCAGGAAACCCGCGACGCCCTCACCGGTTTCCAAAATGAACAGCAGCGCATGCAGTCGCTGGAAGGCGCCGTTGATGCCGCGCGAACGGCCGCGTTGCTGGCGGACGACCAGTATAAAAACGGGCTGATCAATTTTTCAACGATGCTCGATTCCCAGCGAGCCCAATTGGCATTTGAAGCGCAACTTGTACAGAGCCAAAGCGCGATTACGCAGAACCTGATTCAGCTCTACAAAGCCCTCGGCGGCGGCTGGACTTCGATGGAATAGCCCGTTTTCCGAACATTGGAAATCAGGCGTGATAGTCCTGAATCGGGCGGACATCCCAGTCTTTACCGTCAATCGCTTTAATGGCGCCGAGCGTGGCGCGGGCGCCGGACTCAGTGGTGACGATCGAAAAGGGGTCAGAAAAGGGGTCAGCCGATGAATTTTATAAAAAGGGGTCAGCCGATGAATTTTAGAATTTGCGATTGACCGTTTTTCTTTCTCCCCCTCTATTTGGGGAGGTTGACGAAGCGCCATTCGGGTTTTTCAAGCGGGCCTTCAAGCTTGAATTCCAGTAGACGCAGGAACGGCGCGGTGGCGCCGGCAGCCAGACGCTGGAGCCGGTACCATTCCTTGTTTTGATCGCCAGTCTGGCGCAGCGGCTCGGCCGCGACGGTAAAGTTGAGGCCTTTTTCGGGCGAGTAATTTCCACGTCCGCGGGCACTGATGAGTGTGCCGCCGAGTTGCGCGTTGTCGCTCCAGATTGCGCCGTCGTGCAGTTCGTAGTCGGCGGAGAACGCGGTGAGGGAAAACAGGTTGAATCCGGCGAAGGCGGACTGAATCAGCCGCGAAAAACCGCCGAAGAGCGGGATATCAGCCAGAAGCCCGTTTTCAATTTTTGCCTGGCCGGCGCCCCGTACAGATTTCCAGAAGCCTGCCTTGGCGTCGGCTGTGAGGTCAAGCGAAGCGGCGAGCTGTCCACGTGTACGGTTATTCTTATAGTCACTGCGGCCAACCTGTCCGAGCAGTTGCTTCAGGTCAATCTGGCCGATGCGGGCGTTGATGTGGTAGGGGGCGGATCCATCCTCGAGAAAGATGTCGAATTCGGCGGAGCCCTCGGCCCGTCCGCTGTAGAGATCTATGCTGGAGTTGGTGAAGGCGAGTTGTGCGCCCCGCCCTTGAATGTCGGAATAGAAAGCGGAAGCTTGCAGCTTGCCCATGCTGATGTTTGTTGCGCTGAAGGTTCCTCTGAAATCGTGATTGGTCCACGTGCCGTAATCAAGCTGTCCGCTGCCGACGACCAGAACCGGGCCATTGAAAAGGAACTCTTCGACGATGATGTGCTCTTCCGGCGCGAGTGCGCGGGCAACGTCGGCGGGCGGGAAGGTGTTGGTGGCGTTGAAGAAGGCGAGGCTACGATTAAAGTCCACCTGTACGCTGCCGTCGAACCGCACGCCGTCGCGGGTTGCGGTTACCGGAGTCAGATCCAGGAACTGGTTGGAGTAGACCATGAAGGTTTCGAGATGTCCGATCGGCACTCCGCCGCAGGTGAAGCGGTCGGCGGAGAGCGTGCCGCTGATGACGACCGATTCGTCGGGGTTGGATTGCGAGATGGCCAGGTCGGCTTTCAGCTGTTCATTTGGAAATTTGAAGCGAAGGATGAAATCCCGGAGATCCTCGTCGTAACCACCGGCTATCGAAGGATCACACTGCGCCTGTATCCGGGCTTTCCAGGCTTTGGAACCGAGATCTAATTCTAAGCTGCCGGTGAGCGGGCCGTCGTTGGCGCGTGTCACGAGGTCTTTCACCGTAACCGAATTGCCGTCGCGCTCGAGATGGAAGGCGATCGGGTCGAGCGTGATGTCTTGGCGTTTGATGTGCGCCTGCTGAACCTGCACGGCGACTTTTTCGGCCAATTGGTCGTACGGTGCAGGCCCGGCCGAGGCGGTGAAGTCGAACCGGCCGTAGGGTTTGACTCCGGTCTGCGCGACGGCGGACTGAGCGTCTTCGGGCAACAGGTTGAACAGGTCGACGGCGGAAAGGGTGTTTTCGACAGACACCTGCGCGTTGCTGTTTTGGAGATTGATTGCGCCGCGCAGGACGAGTTGCTCGCGATCAGACTGGCTTAAATGTAAAGCGGAGAGATTCCATGTGTTGTCGCGGCAGCCCAGTGTGCCAGAGAGATTCTTGTAAACACGGTTATTCCAGCTGATTCCTTTAGCCGACAGCTCAGCATTCAGAGACATCTCTTCGGGCCGGGCGTCATTGAAATTAAAGATGAGGCTGAGCTCCGGCGGCCGTTCGCACTTTAACCGGCTCAGCGCGTCCGCCACTTTGGCGGCACGGTAGCGGAAGTCGGTGGCGGCGGAGTCTTGATGGGCTTCGCCTTCGCTGGAGAAGAGAGCGGTTCCGTGCGCGAGGATGTTGATGCCGCCCCAGGACAGCTTGGCGTTTTCAACCGCGAACCGGCCGGGTGCGGCAGTTAGTGATGCCTCCAGCTTTTTGACGTTGCGAAACGGATGGTCATTCGGGAGTACGCTTTCCCACGGTCGGCCCAGAGAGACGCCAAGATTTTTGACATAAATTTTGATATGCCAGCCGCCTTTGGACGGGTTTTTCCAGTCGACCGGCCAGAGCATGACATACAGTTCTTTTGCGCTCAGGAGCGGCTGCAGGTCATCGGGCGAGGTGCTGTAGATCCGGAAATTGCTGAGTGCCCAGCCGCGATGTGTCGACAGCCGGATGGAGTCAACCTGTAACGGAAGGCCCGCCTCCCGCACCTGCGCCGTGATGCGGCGTGTCAGCTCGGGCGGCAGGCCGACCACCAGTAGCGCGAAAAGCGCCAGCAGAACGGAAAGCCCCAGCGTGAATCCCATCAGGCCGAGGATGTGCCGCCAGCGTTTTCCCGAACGGCTTGTGCGCGGGTCAGGGCTGTTTGATTTCTTCAACTTGTTTTTCAATGGGTACCGTCAGTTCGCGGGTGAGTGTTTGCGCGGTTTCCTCTGAAACCACAAAGACGATGTTCTGGCCCTGAATCATGGCAAAGCGTCCGTCCCCGGTTTTACTGCCAAGCAGCACCATGCGACCAATGACATTGGTATCGCTGAGCGAGACCGTCAGGGAAGTCTGCGGTTGATCCAGCCCGTACGGTTTGAGGGAGACTGGATTAAAATCAACATAACGTCCGGCATGCAGGTCGTTAAGCACCCACATCATATCCGTCAGTGCCTTGGGGTTGACCTGACGATCGGGCTGACCGGAAGCAAAGTTGCCAGACTCTGTTTTCTGGACGGACTGTTCGGTTCCGCCGCTCAGCACGGTGATTTTTTGAATCAGTGCCGGACTTACTTCTAGCACGGTGTGGCTGCGGTAGAAGAGCGGATCGGCGAAGACGTCGCGGACGATGCCGTCAGCGGTCGCATAGAATGACGGTTCATTATTATATTGAACCAGTCGCAGTCCGTTGCCGCCGGGCTCGCTGATGTGCAGCGTATTGGTTTTTCCGTCGGCGGTCAAAAACACTTCCCACGGCGCGGTCTTCATCTGTGCGGTTTGTGAAGCGGAAGGCTCGTCAATAAATTGTTCAACAGCCGCTCCGGCGAGGGATTTCAGCAGTTCGTCGATTTGTGACGGGGCAGCATCCCAGCGCACAGGGCGAATGACCTGCCACTGGCTGTTGGTATGAATCAGTTCAATCTGGCGCTCGCCGCAGGTCAGCTCGATCGTGGAAATTCGTTCCGGCTGCAGGTCGAGCACCTGACGGCTGCGCAACAGACCGGCATCGATTTCTAATTCTTTGGTCCAGTCGGACGGGATGGTGAAGACGGAATCGCTTTCGACCCGCTTGGCATAGCGCGCGGCGGGATTTTCCGGCAGCGGCTTGCCGACAAGCAGGGTCTGAGTCCGCTCATCCTGCGTGAAAACCGTCAATTCGTAAGCCGGTTTTTCGAGACCGTAAGCCGTCAGATCCGCCTTTTCGTCGCTGACGAAACTGGCAATGCGCGCGGAGAATATTTTTTCGATCAGCGCATGCACAGCCTGTTTATCGGCGCGGCCCGCATGCGGCTGCTGCATCACCCAGCCGTTGTTTTCGGGCTGGCGCAGCTGGAGGAATCCGCCGGTGCGGCGCAGGTCAAGTCCGCTCACCGCGGCGGTTTCGCCGAAGAAAAGCGTGCGGTCGCGAATCCACGAAGGATCCTTCGGGACAAGGTTGAGCAGGGTGCGCGATGCGGAGATAATGTCGCCGCCGCCCTCGGGCATGACGTAGAGCATTTTGCCGACCGGCGCGTCGCGGCCGATCAGCCAGGTGAATGTGCCGCGGTTGTTTTGGAAGGTGATGCGCGCGCGCGGCTTGTCGAAGCCGTAGTCGGCGGGTGTGAGATTGCGCTCCCGCAGGGTTTCGACGGTGATGAGTTCGCCGCGTTCGACGTGCGCCATGCCGGCGATCATTTTTTCGACCGTACCCGAATCAACCGGCGCGTCGGCCGGTTTGGTGAGACGCCAGATCCCGGCGGTTTTTGTGCATTCAATCTGCACGCTGTCGCGCTCCAGCGAAATCCGGTCAATGCTTTCAGGATAAATCGCAAAGACGGTGCGCAACCGCTGCGCCTGCTGAGACGAATTCTCGCTGCCGCGTTCAAAGATTATGATAAATCCGCCGAGCAGCACAGCGCCGATTAAAAGCATCCAGGTGGTGGTTTTGCGTTTCATGAAACTACTTTCTCCGCCGGAACCAGAGTGCAGTGCCCAGCAGGGCGGCCAGCGCCGGGATCGCTCCGACAGCGCTCCAGGAGAGGATGCGGATTTTTTCGCGGGTCAGTTTAAGCCGGGTGTCGTCCACTTTTTTCGGGTCGATGGCCATGAGTTGCTCGCGGTCGAGCAGCCAGTTGAGCGAGCTCATAAAGAGGCTGGTGTCGCCGCCGGTCAGACCGCTGTTGGAGACAAATCCGGAATCGCCGAAAACGACCA
>JBAXDG010000062.1:0-8026 GCA_037141075.1 Kiritimatiellales bacterium | reverse complement strand
CGATTGAACAACAGATTTTGGCGATGAAGAAAAAGCGCGGCGCGGTGATTATCGCTCACAACTATCAGGTCGATGAGGTTCAGGCGATTGCCGACTTTACGGGCGACTCGCTGGAGCTGAGCCGTAAGGCCGCGACGCTTCCCAACGAGGTGGTGGTTTTCTGCGGCGTCCATTTTATGGCTGAGACCGCCGCGATTCTTTCGCCGGAAAAGACGATTCTGATTCCCGATCCGGAAGCGGGATGTCCGATGGCCGATATGGTGACGGCGGAAAAACTTCGCGTGCTCAAGGGGTCTCATCCCGGCGCGAAGGTGGTTTGTTACGTGAACAGTTCGGCGGAGGTGAAGGCGGAGAGCGATATCTGCTGCACGTCGTCGAACGCGGTGAAGGTGGCGCAGTCGCTCGGCGATTCCGAAATTATTTTTGTTCCCGACCGCAATCTCGGTGCATTTGTAGCCGAACGGCTGGGGCGCGAACTGATTCTCTATAACGGTTTCTGCCCGACGCACGAACGCATCCGCGATACCGATGTGCTGGAGCTGAAGGAAAAGCATCCCGGCGCGCTGGTGCTGGCCCATCCGGAATGCAATAAGCCGGTGCGCGATCTGGCCGATGAACTGCTTTCAACAGGGCAGATGTGCCGCTTCGCGCAGGCCTCGGATCATAAGGAGTTCATCATCGCCACCGAGATGGGGATCAACTACCGCCTGCGGAATGAAAATCCGGGCAAAAAATTCTATCCGGTCAACCCCGACCGCGCGGTCTGCCCGAATATGAAGAAGATCACGCTCGAAAAGGTGCTTTGGTGTCTTCAGGATATGAAAGAGCGGGTGACGGTGCCGAAGGCCATTGCTCGCCGCGCGGTCGGTTCGATTGAACGAATGCTCGAAATCGGTTGACCAAGAAAGCTTTAAACCCGAATATCCCGGTCACCTTTCAGGAGAAATGCCATGTGGGACTATACAGACAAAGTGAACGACCATTTTAAGCATCCGCGCAACGTCGGGAAAATCGATAATCCCGACGGAACCGGCGAGGTTGGCTCACTGGCGTGCGGCGACGCGCTCAAACTGATGTTCAAGCTGGACGATAAGGGCCGCATCAAAGAAGCGAAATTTCAGACGTTCGGCTGTGCCAGCGCGATTGCCTCCTCCTCGGCGCTGACCGAAATGATTATCGGCAAAACGCTTGATGAAGTGGAAAAGATCACCAATAAGGACATCGCGGAATATCTCGGTGGCCTGCCGAAACAGAAGGTGCATTGTTCCGTGATGGGGCGCGAGGCGCTCGAAGCGGCGATTTACAATTACCGTACCGGAAAGACGTGGAATAAAGAACTCGAAGGTGAAGTGGTCTGTCATTGCTTCGGTGTGACGGACAAAGAGGTCGAGCGCGTCGCTCGCGAGAACAACGTCCAAACATTGGAAGCGCTGACCAACGCCTGCAAAGCGGGTGGCGGCTGCGGCAACTGTCTGCCGGAACTTCAGAAAATCATCGACCGTGTTCACGGCGAACAGGCGGCTTCCGCCGCGCCGGAGAAAAAGCCGCTGACGAACTTACAGCGGATTCATCTGATCGAAGATGTGATCGACCGCGAAATCCGCCCGGCGCTTCGTCAGGACGGCGGCGACCTCGAACTGATTGATGTGGATGGCAATACGGTCAAAGTCCGTTTTCGCGGCGCCTGCTCTGGTTGCGTGGTCTCGGCCATCACCCTTAAGGATGTGGTTGAGGCGCGGCTCAAAGACAACGTTTCTGAGGACATCCGTGTCGAGGAGGTCAAGTGATGCGCACGGTCTATCTCGACAACAACGCCACTACGCAAATCGCGGACGAAGTGCGCGAAGCGATGATGCCTTTCCTGACGGATCTGTGGGGCAATCCGTCCAGCATGCACACCTTCGGCGGACAGGTTAAAAAATATGTGGAAGCCGCCCGCGAGCAGGTCGCCGCGCTGGTCGGCGCGGCCGACCCGCAGGAGATCACCTTCACCAGTTGCGGTTCGGAGAGCAATAATCTGGCTATTCGCGGCGGTGCCGAGGCGATGGATAAGCCGCCGCATATCCTCACCTCTAAAGTCGAACACGCCGCCGTTTCCGGGCCATGCCACTACCTCGAAGACCGCGGCTTCCGCCTGACCAAACTCGATGTGGATCAGCTCGGACGCCTTGATCTGGACACGTTGCGGCGTGAAGTGAAGGCCGGTAAGACGCTCACCTCGATTATGTGGGCGAATAATGAAACCGGCGTGATTTTTCCGGTCGGCATGATCGGCGAAATGGTGCATGAAGCAGGCGGAATTTTTCATACCGACGCCGTGCAGGCTGTCGGCAAGATTCCGATGAAGGTGCGCGACCTGCCGATCGATATGCTTTCGCTGTCCGGTCATAAATTGCACGCGCCCAAAGGCGTTGGCGCCATTTACATCCGGCGCGGCACCAAAGTGAAGCCGCTGATCCTCGGCGGTCATCAGGAGCGCGGACGGCGCGCCGGTACGGAAAATGTTCCGTATATCGTCGGTCTCGGTGTGGCCTGCGATCTGGCGGGCAAACATCTGAAAGAAGAAAACACGCGTATCAAGGCGTTGCGCGACCGGCTGGAAAAGGGTGTTTTGGAAACCTGCCCCGGAGCGCGCCTCAACGGCGACCCGAAGAGCCGGTTGCCCAACACCACCAACATCAGCTTTGATTTTATTGAGGGTGAAGCGATTCTGCTGATGCTCGACGACCGCGGTATCTGCGCTTCGACCGGCTCGGCCTGCGCCTCCGGCTCGCTGGAGCCGTCGCACGTTCTGCGTGCCATGAACGTGGCTGGCGTTTCCGTTCACGGCTCCATCCGGTTCAGCTTCAGCACCTATAATTCGGAAGAAGATGTCGACGCGGTATTGACCGAACTGCCAAAAGTTGTAAAACGTCTCCGTGAACTTTCCCCGTTTGTTGCTTAACCATCAGGAGTGAACATGAATCAGGCTTTGACGAAAATTCGGATTCCCGGAGCGGGCAACCCGCGCAGCGGCAAGGTACGTGAAATTTATGACGCGGGCGACAAACTGCTGTTTGTGGCCAGCGACCGCATTTCCGCCTTCGACTGTGTGATGCCCAACGGTGTTCCGAAAAAAGGCAGCGTGCTCAACATGATCTCAAAATTCTGGTTCGAGCGCACCGGCGACATCGTCAAAAATCACATGATCACCACGGATGTCAGCAAGTTTCCCGCGCCGTTTAATCAGCACGCTGACCAGCTCGCGGGCCGCTCCATGCTCGTCAAAAAAACCACCGTGTTCCCGGTCGAGTGCATCGTGCGCGGCTACCTGATCGGCTCCGGCTGGAAAGAATACAAAGAGAGCGGCACCATCGGCGGCATGCCGCTGCGCGCCGGTTATCAGATGGCTTCCAAGCTCGATGACCCGATCTTTACGCCGTCCACCAAAGCGGAGCAGGGGCTCCATGACGAAAATATTTCGTTTGAGAAAGCCAAAGAAATTGTCGGCACCGAGAAGGCCGAAAAGCTGAAAGCGATCAGTATCGCGCTCTACAAGCGGGCCGCTGAATACGCGCTGACCAAAGGCATCATCATCGCCGACACCAAATTTGAGTTCGGCGAACTCGACGGCGAAATCATTCTGATCGACGAAGCGCTTACGCCCGACAGCTCGCGCTTCTGGCCCGCCGACACCTACAAGGTCGGTTCCTCGCCGATGTCGTATGACAAGCAGTTCGTTCGCGACTATCTCGAAACACTCGACTGGGACAAAACCCCGCCCGCGCCCGCGCTTCCCGAAGAAATTATCGCCAAGACGCAGGCCAAGTATCTCGAAGCCTACGAACGTTTGACCGGAGCGAAACTCTGAGAGCGCTTTTAGAGCAGTTCTTAGATTATATTTCCCTTGAGCTGGGCTTAAGCAAAAACACGCGTGCGGCGTATGCCGACGACATCGGGCGCTTTCTCGACTGGCTGACTCAGAAGGGCGTCAGTTCGATTAACGCGGTGACGCGCAAACAGATTCTTGACCACCTGATGGCGGAAAAGGCGCGCGGTCTGGCGGCTAATTCGCTGTCGCGCCACCTGGTTTCTCTGAAGGTTTTTTTCCGCTATCTGGCGCAGGAAGGGCTGCTCAGCATCAATGTCGCTGAAACGATGGAGTCGCCCAAGGTCTGGAAAATGCTTCCGAGCGTGCTGACGCCGAAAGAAATCGACCGGCTGTTCGCGGCGCCGGATCTCAAAACGCCGCTCGGCATCCGCAACCTCGCCATATTACAGATTTTCTACGCTTCCGGACTGCGCGTTTCCGAACTGGCCGGCCTGCAACTGACGGATCTGCATTTTGACGAACATTTCCTGCGCTGTATCGGCAAAGGGCGCAAAGAGCGCGTGGTGCCGGTCGGCAAAGAAGCCATTGAAAAAGTGAAACAGTATATCCAGTCAGTTCGCCCGCAGCTTACGCCCGGCCCGCAGGAGCAGACGGTTTTCCTGAGCAGCCGCCGTCAGCCGATGTCGCGCAAAACGATCTGGGACATGATTAAAAAGTGCGCCCGAGATGCCGGCATTACCAAGACGATTTATCCGCACACCTTGCGCCATTCATTCGCCAGCCATCTGCTGGCCAACGGCGCGCCGTTGCGCATTATTCAGGAAATGCTCGGCCACGCCGACATCGCCACGACGCAGATTTACACGCACGTCGATCCCGACCGGCTCAAAGGCGTTCACCGTCAGTTTCATCCGCGGGCTTAAAGCGTTTAATGGGTGAAGCGTCATATTTCTTTGTGGTTGTAGGACGCGCTTCCCGTACCCGGGAGCGTGTGATGATCCAAAAGCACAGGCTCCTCGGAATACCGAGGAAGCCCGTCCTACAAGAAGACATTGTGACAGATGAATCATTTAGCGCTCTAGAGCAATTTTAGTTAGTTGGTCGCAATATCAGTGTCGAAGACAAGGCCGCCGAGACGGCGGCGGTACGTATCGCAGGCGTCCCGCCTGCCTTGTTGCGACAAATCGAATAGAAAGTGCTCTAGTTTGCCCGCCATGCGGCCAGTGTTCCAAATATTGGAAAAAACCTTCCGGTTGATACGGGGCGGAGCGTATAAACGACGGAATGAAACGTTCTATATTTACGGGATTCGAAAAACGAATTAAATACCGCTTTAGGAAAAAAGCTCTGCTGGAAGCGGCGCTGACGCATCCGTCGTACCGCTATGAGATGCCGGATGCGGAGTCCGATAACCAGCGGCTTGAGTTTCTCGGCGACGCCGTGCTGGGACTGCTGGCCGCCGATATCCTGATGGAACGGAATCCGCAGGCGGCGGAAGGCGAACTGACCAAACTCAAGAGTGCGATTAGCTCGGGCACAGCGCTGGCCTCGGCGGCGCGTGCGCTTGGACTGGGCGAACACCTGCGGCTGGGCAAGGGTGAAGCCGCCAGCGGCGGCGCGGACCGCGATTCAAATCTCGAAGACGCGCTGGAGGCGTTGCTTGGCGCGGTCTGGCTCGACGGCGGACTGAAAGCCGCGCGGAAATTTTTTGACCGCAATATTTTCCAATGTTTGGAAAACGGCTCGCCGGTTATGAATAATCCGAAAGGGATTCTTCAGGAGTATGCCCAGAAAAAGGGCTACGCGGTTCCTGAGTATAAAGTGACCGAAGCGACCGGGCCGGATCACGCCCGCCGTTATTGCGTCGAAGTGACCGTTTCGACCTACGCCTATCGCGGTGAAGGCACCAGCCGCCGCGAAGCCGAAAAAAACGCCGCCGAAAAGGCGGTGCTGAGTATGGTCAAATAACCGGCTTGGCGTTCCCCGCGGCCTTGATACCGAAACTTCGCTCAAAACCCTGATGTCATTTTATAAGGTGGAGCGTGATCTCCGAGCACGCTTAGAACGCACCTGGAGGTCGCGTTCCACCTAAAACAGACTACTGTTTCCCAGCGCGTTTGAGCAGGTCGCGTTCGTGGCTCGTCAAACTGTGCAGGCCTTGTTGCGTGGCTTTGTCGAGGATGCGGTCGATCTCGGCGCGGCTGACGGGCGGCTTTTCCGATGGTCGGAACTTTTCTTTTATCTTATGCAGGATGTCAGGGCGTCCGACGATGGTGGCGTAGATGTAGCCGGCGATGCCGCCGCCAAGGTGCGCGGAGTTGGCGACATGTCCGCCGGATCCGACGGAAAGGGTGTGCATGAATTCGTAGGCACCGAGCAGGAGGACGAAGAGCCAGGCTTTGATCGGCACGAAGGGCAGGAAGATGAGGATCATTTCGCGGTTGGGGTAGAGCGCGGCGTAGGCACCGAGAATGCCGAAGATGGCGCCGGAGGCGCCGACACAGGTGGCTCCGCCGGATGAGAGTAGCGACCAGCCGAGTCCACCGAGCACGCCGCTCAGGAAGTAGAGAGCAAAGAAGCGGTTGGTGCCGAGCGCCCGTTCGGTTTCCGGACCCAGGAAGTAGAGACCCAGCATATTGGCGAACAGGTGCCAGAACCCCTGATGGATGAACTGGTAGGTGATGAGCTGCCAGACGCTGAAGGTGGTCCACCAGTCGGCCCGCAGGGCGCAGAAATAACTCAGCGGAAATCCAAAAATGTATTCGATCACGTAGGCGGCGATGTTGGCGATGAGCAGCACCTGCACGCCGAAAGTCATTTCGGTCGGGTTGCCGTAGGCGTCCTGGGTTGCGGTTCTCATGGGCGGCATCATAACCGTTTTTTAATGAATTGCAAAAGCACACGGTTTGAATTACTTTCCTTCCTCAATTTCACAGCTCCGGAAGAGAAAAATGTCAGATATTTTTGTAAGACCCTATGATGAGCCGCATAAACCTCACAAGAGGTTTGTCAGGACCGGGCTGATCGTGCTTGCGGTAACCGCCGTGGTGATCGGTCTTTGTCTATGGATGGATACCCGTTCGGCCAAAGCGCCGGAGGTCAAGCCGGCGGCTCAGGAAAAGCCGGTGGCTCAGCCTGCCAAAGCCCCGGTTCCGGCTCCGGCGCCGATTGCTGCGGCCGCTCCGGTTGCAACACCGGTTGCTCCCGCTGTTGCGACTCCGGATTCAAGGGCACAGCAGCTCTTTACCCGTGCGCAGAGCGCCGCCGCCGCCGGCAATCTGGAACAAGCCCGCGACCTGCTTGGCGAAGTGATTGCGATAGCGGCGACCGATGAGAGCCTTAAAAACAACGCGATGCGAGTGCAGGGCCGGATCAATGTGCAGCTTTTCCTTTCAACCACGCCGACGCCTGAGAAAAAGACCTATGTTGTTCAGCCTGGCGATTCGCTCGATAAAATCGCACGGGTGAACAAGACCACGGTCGATTTGATCCGCAAAATGAACAACATCAAAAACGACGTGATTTATCCGGGCGGGCGCCTGCTGATGCCTGCCGCACCGTTTATCCTGCAGGTGGATAAATCGGCCAAAACAGTTGATTTGACCCTGAACGGCAAACTGTTCAAACGCTACATCGTCGGACTTGGCGTGAATGGAAAAACGCCGGTTGGAAAGTTTCAAACCGTCGTGCATCAGGTCAACCCCGACTGGACTCCACCGGGCGGCGGCGTCATTAAGTTTGGCGACCCGAAGAACATTCTCGGCACCCGCTGGATGTCTATTCAGGACGCGACCCGTCCAGACATCAAGGGTTTCGGTATTCACGGCACTCCCTTGCGTGACAGTATCGGTGCCGAAACCAGTAACGGCTGCGTCCGTATGTTGAACGAAGATGTTGAAGAACTCTACCTGCTGATTCCCCGCGGAACAGAAGTCATCATCAGCGAATAAGAAAGCCGTCTTGCCAGACGGCGGAATACTGGAATAACGGAGTAGTGGAATAATGGGTATTAAAGAAACAAACAGGCAGGTTCTCCGGAACGGGAATCTCGCGGTTTTTTTACGGCAATATTCCAGCATTCCATCAATCCATAACCCCATGGAGTAACTATGCCTCCTTTTACACTGTCTTTTGAAAAACCTGTCCTTGAGCTGGAGAAGAAACTGCACGAGCTCGAGAGCTTCAGCAAAAATCAGGAAATTGACGTTTCGCATG
>JBAXDG010000061.1:0-8154 GCA_037141075.1 Kiritimatiellales bacterium | reverse complement strand
GTTATTAAAGGGTCGGGAGCATACTAGAAAAACGGACAGAATTTGAACCGTGAAACCTTTTGAAAAAATTACAATTGGGTTCATCGTCATCACCCTCGCCGCCGCGTTCTCTCTCTTTGGTGTCTGGGAGGATAAGGCGACGATCTGCGCGCCGCTGTTGATTTTGCTTTATCTGGCGGCCTCCGTCTGGCTGGTTCGTTGCCTCAAGAACCGCTCGATTGGCACGCTCGTCGCGCCTCCCGGCGGAACGCCTCTTCTCCTGTTCTGGTTTTACAGTGCGGCGCTAATCCCTTTTTCCGTTCTGCCGTATGAGGCCAAGATCAGCACGCTTCACCTCGGTTGCTATCTCGGTGTCTACTGGGCTTCTGCGAATATCCTTTCGCGATTTTCGTACCGGAAAGCCGTGTTGTCAGCAGTCTTTGTTCTCCTTGTATTGGTGGCCCTCTACAGCTTGGTTCAACATAAGATTAATCCCGAAATGCTGTTTGGCCGGTTGCGCTACACAAATTACGGGGAACGGCTCGGCGGCACCTATATCTGTCCCAATCACATCGCGCATCTTTTCCAGATGTGGCTTCCGTTCTGTCTCGTCTTCCTCTTTCTCCCGCAGTTCGGCTGGTTTTGGCGCATCTGCTTTGCCTATGCGTTGCCGCTGTTTCTGCTTTTGATTTATCAAACCCAGTCGCGCGCCGGTATTCTTGGTGCCGTGGCGGCAATTGGAACAACCGCGCTGTTGATGGTTCTGCGCAAAAGCCGCCGAGCCTTTTGCCTCGCCCTGCTGGTGGTGCCGCTGCTGGGTGCCGTTGCGCTCGGCGGGCTTTGGACAGGCTCATCAATGTTTCGCACCCGCATGCAGCCGGTGGTGAAGGTTTTGTCGGCGGCGGTTGCCGGAGATTGGGAGAGTGTAGTTTCTGTCGATTTCCGCCCGCAAACCTGGCTCGATACGACCGGGATGATTAAAGATCGGCCGACATTCGGGTTCGGGCCGGGGAATTATGGACTAACCTTCGAAGATTACCGCACGCGTTTTCAGGCACGTCGTGTCGAAACAGTTCATCCTCACAACGAATACCTTGAACTGCTGGCCGAATACGGACTGATCGGCGGAGTGCTGGTGCTCTGCGTGCTCATCAGCGTTTCTGTGCAGATGATCCGCTTTATTAAAACCGCGGAGCGCCCTTATCATGCGCTGCCGGCGGTTGCATTACTCGGCACGCTGGCCGGTACAGCCGTGCATGGCTCTTTCGATTTCGAACTGCACATTTTTCCTAATGCGCTGATGCTGGCACTGCTCGCAGGCTGCGCTGTCGCGCCGTTGATTCAAACCACCCCAGCCAAGCACCCGAAGTGCAATGCTGGGATTCAATGGATATTTGCTGTCACGGTGATACTTGCCTCGCTTTGGGCCCTGCAAGTGATGAGCTCAGCGTGGATTCGCGTCTGGGGTGATAGGTTCCTGCCGGAACAAAAACTTCAGCGTGTCGAAAGTTTTTATAAAGCCGCTGAACGGATTGATCCGCAGAACTGGCAGGCGCAACTGGGCCTCGGGCAGGTTTATTATCACCACCGTTATTATGAACTGGATCCGTCCCGCAAGCACGAATGGGCGCTCAAAGAGTACGCCGCTTATGCGGCAGCCTACCGGACGAACACCAAAAAAGAAGAAGTGGTTTACGGGCTGGGGCGCGGCGAGCTGTTTCTTGGTAATCGGGATAAAGGGCTGGATTACCTGCGGCAGGCCGCGAACTACAAACGCTTCAATGATTTTTACTGGCGTAAACTGGGAATTGAGTTGCGCAAGGCCGGACTTTACGAAGAAGCGCTGAAGGCATTCGAATATGCCCTGAAGTTGGACGGTTCTAATGGAACAGTCAAACGCAACATCGAGTGGTTGAAGGAGCGGCAAGCAGAAGCCGGCCGGCAGAAGTCAGAGATCAAATGAAAACAATTCTGATTTTCGAACCTCTTTCCGGCGGACACCGCTCCGGCTATATCCGCTGGTTGACGGACTCCATTACGAACAATTCTCCGAGGGGCTATCATTTTATTTTTGTTACTGATCCCGGCGTGGATATTCCGTCAGCGGCACCGCTCTCTTATCATAAAATTTCTCCGGAGCTTGCGAGACGACTAAAATCGTCCGGTCCGGCGAGGCTGAGCGGGCTGTTGCGGGATCTTTTTGATGAGTGCGTGGCGCAGTATTCTCCGGATCATGCGCTTATATTGGAGTTAACCCGGCTGGAATTTTCGTTCGCTTTACGCGGTGCGCCATGCTCCGTTTCGGCAATTCTTTTTGTTCAGTATCCGGAACTGCCGCGCGGCCTGAAGTTTTTTTTCAAGGATTGGAAAACGGCGCTGCTGCTACGCCGCGCGCCGATCAAAAATCTCTTCCTGCTGAACGGAGAAGAGAGCTGCCGCTATCTGACCGCCCGTTTCGGTTCGCAATCCCGTTTTATTCCGGTTCCGGATCCGGCGCCGGAAATTAAGGCAGAGGCCGGCTTTTCAGTTCGCCGCGAATATCGAATTGGCGACGGGCGAACGGTGTTTCTTTTCTTTGGGGCAGTTTCCCCGCGCAAGGGGGCTGATGTGCTGATTGAAGCGTTACATCTGCTTCCTCCTGAGGCGGCGGCGAAAAGCGCCTTTCTTTTTTGTGGCGAGCCGGAGCGCAGTTATAAACAAGCTTTTGCTCAGGACGTCGCGCGTCTGCGCGCGGCCCGTCCTGACATCACGCTGAACATTGAACCTCGCTTCGTGTCTGACCCGCGGATGATGGCTCTGTTTGAACAATCCGATGTGGTTTTGATGCCCTACACCCGTCCGGAATATTCGAGCGGGATTCTGGCGCTGGCCGCTAAGGCGCGCACCCCCGTCATCGGCCCTGACTCCGGGCTCCTCGGACGACTGATTCGTCAGAACGGACTTGGTGCGGTTTGTCCCGTTCGACCGGAAACGGTCGCGGAAAGCATTGTAAATGCGACACAGCGCCTTCCTGCGGTTGACGAATCGCTGTGCAGTGCATTTGTGCAGAAAAGCCGTCCGGAACTTTTTGCACGGACTATTCTGAATGCGGTTTGCAATGAACGCTGAAAAATATCATTCATCTCTGCATCCGGTCGAGGAAGCTTGCCGCTTAACGGAAACCGGCTGGGTTTGTCTGCCGAATCCTCTGGTCGGTCTTGGCGCGGAAGGTCGCTTGCTATGGAAAGGGTGCGTTTTGTTGCGCCATGCGCTGTTAGTTCTCCGGTGCTGGGCCGCTTGTTTTCATTCGCACATTCTGGTTCGTGAATTTTCAACAATACCCTTGCTGCTGGTTTTTCCATTTCTCTGGCCGCTTCGCCGCAAACTGTTTTTTGTGATTAATCACAATCTGCAATGGGCGGTGCGCAGCCGAACGGAGCATTTCGGAATGGCCTCATTGGCACGGTTAGGCGCCCGCTGGGTGCTGTTCGAAACGCAGGAGTTTCCCGGCTTGACCGCCTTTAATATTCCTTCCGAACGCAATCTGGTGCTGCTTCATCCTGTGCCGGGGAAAGCCGCTGGAGAAAGAACCCGTGCGCGGGCGGTGATCGGTGTGGCGGGGTATTTTCGCCCGGAAAAAGGAATGGATGAGCTTCTCAATCTGCTGGCGCAGCATTTCCCGGATTGCGACATTGTGATCGGGGCGACTGAGCCGGAAAAAATTAAGAGAGTTGCCGAAACCGTCCAGGTGATAAATACGGCGTCGGATGCGGATTACCGCCGGATGCTGGCGCAGTGCGATGTGCTGGTACAGAACGGCGCGCGGGACAGTTATTTTTACCGTGTTTCCGGCCCTGTTGCCGATGCGGCAGCCTGCGGCACTGCCGTCGTGGTTCCCGACTTTCCTCTTTTGCGGCAGCAAGTCTCCACGCCGGGCCTGATCGGTGAAGTTTTCCAAGGGTTGGAAAAAATTCCGGATGCGGTGCGCAACGCAATCGCGAAGGCGCGCTCCGGACAATATGATTTTGAAACCTATTGCGCGGCCCGCACGGCGCAGGCGGTCGCTGACCGGCTGGATGAGTTCAGTAGAGAGCAACATGGATAAAATCAACATACTCGGCGTACAGGTGGATGTGATTGATCAGCCGCAGTTGCTGGCGGAAATTGACCGGCTGGCGGCGGCGCCGCGCCCCGCGCTGGTCAACAATGTCAATGTACATGCCTGCAATATCGCTTATGCCGATCCGGAGTTCCGTAAAATCCTGAACGGGTCCGAGGTTGTTTTCTGCGACGGCTTCGGCGTCAAGCTTGGAGCCCGGGTGCTCGGCAAGGCCCTTGGACAGCGTATGACTCCGCCCGATTGGATTGATGAGCTCTTTAAACTGTGCGTCCGGCGCCGGTATTGTCTTTTTTTTCTCGGTGATACGGCCGCAGTGGTATCGCTGTTCTCCCGGCTGGTGAAGGAAAAACATCCGGAGCTCAGAGTGGTGGGTCAGCACGACGGTTTTTTTGCCTTGGATGACGATGCAAACACCCGGCTCATGAATGAAATCCAGCGGCTGGGGCCGGACATTATTCTCACCGGAATGGGTATGCCTCGTCAGGAAAAGTGGGCGTGGCAGGCGAAACAGAGACTAGGTAAAGGGGTCATCATCGCAACGGGCGCTTTGTTCCGGTGGTATACAGGGGTCGAGATCCGCGCACCGCGCTGGATGACGCAGTACGGGCTGGAGTGGCTGGCGCGGCTGGCGACTTCCCCGCGCAAGCATTTCAAACGGTATGTCATTGGTCTGCCCCTTTTCTTCTTTCGCATTCTCAAGCAGCGCTTCGGAAAGGTTCCGGAATGAACCGTAGACTCATCCCCACTTTATTTTTCGGTGCGATACTCGGCTTTTTTATGCTGACGGCGCCGGCCAATCACAGCGAAGCCGAAGATGCCTATTATTATGCCCGCATGGCGGAACAGGGGTCGTGGGCTGAAATGTTCCACGCACAGCACCTGATCTATTTGCCGCTGATGCGGATGGTTTTCCGTGCGGCGCAGTTTGCCGGATATACCGGAAGATCTTTCCCGGTGCTCACCGGCATCAGTATGATTTCAGGCGCTTTGGCGGTTTGTCTGTTCGCCGCGCTGTTGCGCCGTGCCGGTGCAAAAAAAACGACAGTGATTTCTTTCGCCTGTGCGCTGCTGTTCTCATACGGCTTTTGGCGCTACAGCACAACCGTTGAGATTTATACCCCGGCGGCGGCGCTTTCCCTGTTGACGGTTTATCTGGCCGTCCGCAGCACGGAGCGGCCGCTTTTCTTCTCGGCCTGTGTGCTGACCGGGAGTTTCACGTTACTGTTGCATCTGGTCGCGATTCCGGTTGTTCTTATGGCGGTGCCTTTGTTTTACATACTTCGGAAACAGAAGTTGCGGGCCGGGTTGTACGCATTGACAACGCCGCTTTTGGCGGCGATCGGATACGGTGCGTTGATTGCGTACGGAATCCGCCCCGTGGTCTTTTCTGATGCGCTGGTACAGCGGGCCGTGCTGATAGAGCCGCTCACATGGTTGAAAGCGCTCGTGGCATGGGGACAGACAGTTCTGTCGGGCAATTTCCTCTTCGGTCTGCCCGCTACCGCTGAGCGGATCGTCCGGCTCTTCCCTTTTCAAATGTTGCAGGAAGAACTGTTCATGGGAACACACGCTCCTTTCTGGGTTCCGTTTGTTGCTCCTGTGACGTTTGGTCTGGCGAGCGGTCTGGCCGTCGCGCTTCTTTGGCTGATACTGCGTAATTTTAGACACATACGTTTCGCCGGATATGAGGTTTGTGCCGCAGTTTTAATCTGGCTGGCCGGGACGGCGGGCATGGCGATGTGCTTCGAGCCCGCCAACCCTGAAATGTGGGTTTGTGTTCTGCCGCCGTTCTGGCTTTTGGCCGGATTGATCTGGAGCGCTTTACCGGACAGCAGACTCTTTCGCTGGATGCCTGTCGCACTGGCGGCGGCTTTGTTACTGCATAACTGGATCGGCGGAATGAGCCTCGTAAAAAATTCAGCGGGAGATTACTGTCGTCAGAAGGGCGCATGGATTATCGGACAGGCCCGGCCTGACGATCTGATTCTCTCAGCCGATTCCCATAGCTTCATAACGCTTCTGGAGTATCAGACCCCGGCATGTGTCATGGACGCCAAATTTATCAACCCCGAACAATGGAATGAACTTGAGCGGAAGACGTCGGGACGGATTTATATTTTTTCTGATGTCATAGAATTGCTGCCGCCGGTCATGCGTCGCGCACCGGATGCGGTTCAAAAAATTCAGGAAGTATCCGCGCAGCTTCAGTCCGGATTGAGGTCTGTTCATCGCGATGAATTTGGAACGGTTTATCAATGGAAGAGTCTGTGAACGACGGGGATGACACTTCACTGTGCCGGACGCTGTGGCTTATGACGGCCCTGTTTGCGATCACAGCCGCATGGATGATTTTTTTTCAACCATTGGAAAAGGCCGTTGCTTTTGCTGCTATGGATGACGGCCTTTATTACCCGCGTCTGGCCCAAAACATCATAGCCCGCGGAATGTGCACCTATGACGGCGTAACGGTCACAAACGGATTCCATCCGTTATGGTTGCTGGTGTTGCTGCCGGTCTATGGGCTGATTCATAATCCGTGGCTTGCGTTGCGTGGCGTTTATGCGGTTATTCTGATCACGCAGCTCGCCTCAATCGTGTTGCTGGCTTTTATCGCCCGGCGCACGCGGATGACAGCGACAGGATTGGCTGTGGCGGTTTTTATCCTCTTTTTAAACATCCGCTCTTTCACCATATTTTTCAGTTTTCTGGAGAGTCCGCTGGTGCTTTTCACGTTGCTGAGTTATCTCGCTTTCTGTCTATGTGCGGGATGCCGCCGGTTTGAAAATCCGCGATACGCCTTTATTGCCGGGGTGCTGACCGGATTCTGCTTTCTGGCGCGACTGGACAGTTTTTTGCTTCCGGTGGCGTACGGAGCCGTACTTTTGACCCGCTTGCTGCGGCACCGCGAACCATGGCGATCCGGTCTTCTTTCATCGGGGTTGGCCGCCGCGGGATGTCTGACGCTGACCGTTCCTTATCTTTTATGGAACTGGATAACCTTCGGCCATCTGCAAACGGTATCGGCTTTTCAGAAAACCGCTTCTTTTTCTCCATCTGCCAGCTGGAAAATGATTTCGGGCTGGTGTCTGAATCAGTTTATTCCTCGCGTACAGCATATTCTCGGCTTGCAGAACATTTCTTCGAAACTGCTTTTGGGAGGTCTGCTTCTGAGCGGACTGCTTGCGACCGTTTATCTGCTGACCGGCGCGCGTCGCCGCCGGCTGGCTGACAAGCTCAGATTTTGTCCTGAATTTCCGATATTTGTTGGTATGCATGCTTTGTTCATCGTACTGGCAGCGCCGCACGATGCGGCGGCCTCCGCCTGGTACTGGATTCCTGAACTCACTCTGGTTGCTCTGGCCGGCGCCGCGGCGCTTCCTGATATCCGCTGGGCAGGAATCCTGGTTATTCCGTCTCTAATTATCCTGCTGGTCGGAACTCAACTGTGGATTTATCCTGCACTGGTTGAACGTAAAACCATGAGTTGGGCTAAGCTGGAAGTCGCCCGGGTTCTGCGCGAGAACACCCCGTCGTCGTTGCGCGGGGCGATGTTTGACTCCGGGATTGTGTCTTATTTCAGTCAGCGCGATTTTACCGGACTGAACGGATTGATTGGAGATTTTGAGCACGCCGCGCTTATGCGTGAGAAAAAATATGCCATTGCGCTGGAACGGTGCGGAGTTGGTCTGCTGGTGCTCGACACACCCAAAGAGCTGATCCCGGAATTGATTTCCAATGTGTTTTATAAAACAGAAATTGAAACCAAGTTTGAAAATTTCAATGAACCGCCCAAGCCGTTTGTAGTCTACAGGGGAAGTCCCGAGGATCTGCAACGGGTATGGAATGTGCGGTACGGCGGACGAAGGTAGGCGGCACAAAAGGCTGTTGATTTCGGGGGCGGCGTGGTAAGCTTTCTGGGTTAATCGGGAATTTTTTATGCAGAATCAATCATCCATTAAAGTTTGGAGCGAACGCTGGCGGCTCGGTGCGCTGGAGGTGACGGAACTGGTACAGATCGGGTTGGTTTCCGTGATTATCGGCCTGATGTTCATGCTGTTCCACATGCTGGGGAACAC
>JBAXDG010000060.1:0-8279 GCA_037141075.1 Kiritimatiellales bacterium | reverse complement strand
AAAGCGACTCTTCGGACAGCCAGAGGCTGTGGTCGTCGAGATACATATTTTCGGAGTTGGGATAAAACAAGATATCCGCGCCGGCCTCGCGGCAGAGTTTTTCATCGCGCGCAAAGTCGCGCGGATAGGCGTCGAGGTCTTCGTTCGGCCCGAACTGCGACGGATTGACAAAAATGCTGACGACCACGGTATCGGCATATTCTCTGGCAATCTTCATCAGCGAAACATGCCCTGCGTGCAGATAACCCATCGTCGGCACAAAACTGATATCCTCGCCGGACTGGATCAGCAGGCGCGCCTGTTTCTGCATCGCTTCAGGTGAACTGATAATCTTCATGTTATGGGGCCATCTGAACTTTTACTCTATAAAAACTGCGGGATTGAGCGCCGTGTACCGTATCGGTATAGCTCGCCTGAGGCCAGACGATATTGGTTTCCAATGTTTGGAAACTGTTCTGCAGATTGGTCGCCCAGTGCACGCCATACACCCGCCCGGTGACGGGGTTCCACTGGATCACAGCACCGCTGGTCAGGGTTTTGAATGTATTGACCTTGAAGGAAGATGTCCCGTTGGTCGGATCGGTTCCGGCGATGTATTCCTGCCAGGCGGTCAGTCCGTCGGAGTCCAGGTCGAGAACCGCATCCGCTTCATAGTTGGTGAGCCCATATTGTGCCATCCATGAGTATGGCACCGTCGCGGACGCCACCGCAGGGTTGGTGACCACCTGCGCCACAAAGGCCACAGTCACTGTGCCGGCCGCCTGAACGTTGGTCCAGGTGTAGTTGTAGCTCGTGCTGGCGTTATCAAATGCCACGCCGGCGCTCGTTCCGTTGGTGGTCAGCGTCGCGATCCGGTAGTAATTACTCGCCGTAACCGTGAAGGTCACGTTGCTGGTCATCGGCACGTTCGTGCTCGTCGGCGAAATCGTGCCGTTGGCTCCCGCAGAAGCCGTCAACGTCACGTGCGAAATGGCGTATGTCGCGGCCACGGTAACGGCATTTGCAGGCATAGTGACCGTGGTATTCGAGGCGGTTACACTGGCCACATACTGCGTATCGCCGATCCACCGGAGAAATGATCCCTCCCACGGTTCTGGAGGATCCGCTATAATCGGCACCACCGTTCCGGCGGCGTGCGAACCGTCGCCGGAGCCTCTGTTAACCGTCATCGGGTAAAGAATAGGTGTGTAATTCGCGGTCAGGGAAATGTCCTGCGTCCCCAGGGTCACCGTGGTGGTTGGCGCATAGACATTGGCCACATAATTGGTGTCGCCGATCCACTGGTCAAAGACCATTTCTACCGGAGCATTGCTGGCCGTAATCACCACCTGCTGGCCGTTGGTGTACGACGAACCGCTGCCGGTACCGCTGTTGACCGTCAACGTGTAGAAGCTTCGCGTCCATTTCGCATACAACGTCTGAGCCGAAGTGATCGTGACGGTTGTCGCTGAAAGCACCTGCGAGCCCGTACCGTCCACCCCCGTCCACCACCCGCCGAACGTGTAGCCGGTGCGCGCCGGTGTCGGCAAGGTTCCGTACGTTGCGCCGTTCGTCACCGTAATACTCACCGGGCTCACCGACCCGCCCTGCGCATCAAACGTCACCACCGGAAAAGACATAAAATCAATACCCCAACGATTTCCAGAACTCGCCAAATTATCTGTGGACAGCCCCGTGGTGACGGTCTGGTTCGTAAAACTATAACCGCTGCTGCTCACACTCAGCGTGTATGTGGAGTTCGCAGGTATCTTGGGAAATGCATAGATGCCGCGAACATTCGTATTCGTGGTGTAAGTGCTTCCGCCACTCCGGACCGCTGTAACCGTCGCATTGGTCAAAGGAGATCCGGCGCCGTCAGTAATCCGTCCGCTGATAATTTCGCCGGAGCCGGTCGTATAAACGTTATAGACACATTCGTCAATCAATGTGAACGTATATACTGTAGCAGTGTCGATGACGGGCAAGGCGTACCACGCGTCACTGTTGCCGCCCCAGCCGAGATTCAGGTGATGATAGAGCGTGCCCAGATTATAACCGTACCCGTCACACACAATGGCATGGCCTGCTACAATTTGTCCCAAAGTGTTCGTTTCGGTAATACCAAACAGCACCGGATATCCGGCATCCAGATTGGGATTAACCATTCCATTCAAGCCTACGCCAATATTGTCATAGTGTCCTGTAGTATAGTTGTAGTTATAGCCGTAGATTCCGTTGCTGTACTTAAACGTGCTTTTGAGCTGTGCCTTGGCATCACTCATATAGGCAGCGGAACCGTTGGCAGCGTACGCCATTTTGACTGAAACACCGGCGTCATAGGTAAGCGCCCCGATGGCCTGCCGCTGGATGTCGTTGACGCCGCTATTTTTAGGATCAAGCGTCATGTCATTCCACGAATAGGCACCGCCGCTCCCGTCCCCGCCACGCAGACTGCGATTCTTCCTAGCGCCGTCGATTGTGATCTGAAACGACGCTGTGCCGACACCGCTGGTTGGGTATTGGTAGTACCGCATCAGCTGCGCCATCATCGTTGCAACACAGCCACTGGGATAATTAGTAGGACATCCATTGGTATAGTTCGGCGTAAAATAATTATAGCAGGCCGGTCCATTGAGGTAGTTGTTGGCCGTCATCTGGTTCCATTTGCTTTGCACAAGCGGCAGAACATAAACATCGGAAATCGAGTTCGTTCTGCCGGTGCCGGAATTGGTGGCGGTAGCGGCAGCCGCGGCTGTCACAGGTGTCTGCAGCCTTGCCCACTTGTTGCGGGCTTTTTTCGGACCGTCGGTTAGCGTTCCCGTTTGTTTCCGCGCATGCTTCATCCGATCTGGCAAATCTCTGCTGACCAGCGCGCACAGAGGATTGTCGAGGGACGGATCGTAGCGGCCGTCCGCAGCAAATGCGACGATCGGTTCAATCAAATCATCCGCAGCAACAATGGCAAAACCGGACGGATTCAAATTCACCACATAATAAAGCGGCGAGTTTTGAGAATCTCTGTACGTCTCTATAGAGGAAACTGTCTGACCCATGTGCGCATGCAGCGGAGCCGAATCTTCACGAAGCCATGCCTGCACGGCGGCCCGCGCCTGTCCGGGCGCCACCTCGGCACTGAATACAGGATAGGCTAACGACAGCAGGATGACCGTCAGCAGAATGGTTTTTAGATTTCGCATCGTCCTGAAGGTACCAAATAAGGCCTAAAATTAAAACTCCGGCGCGGACTTATCTTTCCGGAAAGGCGGACTCTTCAACCTCTTTTTTGTAGGCCGCGAGCGCCTCCTGAATCCACGGCTTGAGGTCGGCGAACTTTTTGACAAAGCCGGGAACGTGGCCGTGTCCCAGTCCAAGCAGATCGGTGAAAACCAGCACCTGCCCGTCGCACTGCGGGCCCGCGCCGATTCCAATGGTTGGAACTGTCAGCGCGGCGGTGATTTTCTGCGCCAGCTCGGCTGGTACGCATTCCAGCACGATGGCGAAAACTCCGGCCTGTTCCAGCGCCTTGGCATCGTCCATCAGTTTGCGCGCGGACTCGTCGGTCTTGCCCTGCATCTTGAACCCGCCGGTTTCCTTGACACTCTGCGGGAGCAAACCGATGTGGCCGAGAACCGGAACGCCGTTGGCGATCAGTTGTTTAATTAAATCCACACGCATCACGCCGCCTTCGATTTTGACGGCATCGGCAAACCCTTCTTTAATAAAACGTCCCGCGTTTTCCAGCGCATGCTCCAGCGTTCCCTGATACGACATGAACGGCATATCGGCCACGATCAGCGCCTCTTTCACGCCGCGCGAGACCGCCGCCGTGTGGTGCACCATTTCGTCCATCGTCACCGGCAGAGTCGTTTCGTAGCCGAGAATCGTCATGCCGAGCGAGTCGCCGACCAGCACCAGCGGAATGCCCGCCTCGTCGACATAGCGGGCCGTCAGATAATCGTACGCCGTCAGCGTCGCGATCTTCTGTCCGCCCTTCATCGCCCTGATTTTCACCGCTGTCTGTTTCATTTTTTTATTCCAATCGCCGCCTGAGGACAGGCGGCTACAGCAAATTGTAGGCCGGGTGACCCCACCCGGCGTTACCACTTTTCTGAGAATAGCCGAACATCATCATTCCCGTCCATTTGCGCAAGGATTTTCCGCACGGGCTCATCCGTTCCGGGTAGCACCATCTCTGGGCGGACATCCGCCAGCGGCAGCACCACAAAGCGCCGCTCGGACCAGCGCGGATGAGGAATCTGTAACAGGTCGCTGTCCACGATCTGATCGCCGGCAAAAATAATGTCCACATCGATTGTGCGTGGCGCACTGCGATCCTCTGTGCGAATGCGATGCAGTGTCGTTTCAATTTTTTTGATTTTCGCCAGCCACTCCGCCGCCGTGTACGGGCTTTCCACAATCAGCATCGCGTTGAGAAACTTCATGGATTTGTATTGCGGTTTCACGCCCACCGGCTCGGTTTCATAAATCGGCGACTGGTCGACAAATTTCACCTGCGGCTCCAGCAGAATCAGCGTCTTCGCCTGCCTCAGCAGGTGAAGCCGTCCGCCCATGTTTGATCCCAGACAGAATCCCGTTTCCATTAGACCCGCGCCTCCAGAAACTCCAGCACCTTCGCAGGATGCTCATCCGCCTTCGTCACTTTTTTCCAATGTTTGGAAACGTTGCCGTCCGGGCCGATAATCACCGTCGAACGAATCGTTCCCATAATGGTTTTGCCGTACTGCACCTTTTCACCGAATGCGCCATATCTCCTCATCACGCTGGCATTGGGATTGGAAAGCAGCACAAACGGCAGTTTGAATTTTTTAATGAACTCACCGTGCGATGTCAGAGAATCTTTACTGACGCCCAGCACCACGGCGTTCAGCTTTTTCAGTTGCGGCCGAAGATCGCGGAACCCGCAGGCCTCCTTCGTGCAGCCGGGCGTATCGTCTTTCGGATAGAAATAGAGCACCACGGTTTTGCCGAGATAGTCGGCCAGCGAATGTTCTTTCCCGTCACTGCCCGTCAGCGTGAACGCCGGAGCCGGTTTGCCGATTTTAATAGCCATAATCTCTCCTTTGGACTGCGGTGGCTTGCCACCGCTTTGTTGTCACGGGGCTTGCCCCGTTATCTTAAACTGCGGAGCAAGCCCCGCTTAATAAAGCGCAGGCAAGCCTGCGCACTCCATATTTTTATATTCAATCGTTCCCTCAAAAACATGCGCGGTCGGGCCGGTCAGCGTCACATTGCGCGCGCCGTCGCCGGTCAGTTCACCATCCACCACCAGCACATCGCCGCTCGCCACACGGATATTCACCGGCAGCTTCACCCAGCCGTTCTTCGCCGCGATCAACCCGCAGGCCGCTACACCTGTTCCGCAGGCCAGCGTTTCCGCCTCCACACCGCGTTCATAGGTTCTAACATACAATTCGCCGTCCGGCGAAACTTCCACAAAATTCACATTCGTGCCCGCCGGAGAAAAATCACGGTGATAGCGTACCGCCGAGCCGATCTCCTGCACATCGACGCTGTGCAGCGCATCCGTACGGATAACCACATGCGGCACGCCGGTATTCACAAAACCATACGTCAGACTCCGCCCCGCCAGATCAAGCAAACCATCCAGCTTCCAGTCGTCCGGTTCGGTCATCCAGAGACGAACCCCTTTATTCATCACCTGCGCCGCAAGCTGTCCGGCCGCCGTCTCGATCGTCATCTTCTTTTCGGTCACACCCAGCTCAAAGGCCAGCCGCGCGGCGCAGCGCGCCCCGTTACCGCACATTCCGACCTCGCCGCCGTCCGGGTTAAAAAACCGCATCCGGAACCCGGCCGTTTTAGATTTTTGAATCAGAATAACCCCTTCCGCGCCGACTCCGGAATGGCAGGATGCAAGGTGAGTGATGAACTTCCGGTCAGCGGAGGGAAACTTCCCGGCACGGTCATCCACCAGAACAAAATCGTTCCGTGCACCATGCATCTTCCAGAATTTAATTTTCATGGAAAAATCCCCGCCCCGTGATAACTTCTGCCCGATGAGCGCCCCATTAAACAGAACCGAAGCCCGAAAAGAAACAGAAAAACTGCGTGCTGAAATCGAGCGGCATAACCGGCTCTACTACGTCGAGGCCGCCCCTGAAATTTCCGACCGTGATTACGATGCGCTCCTCAAGCAGCTCGAAGCCCTCGAAAAGCAGTTTCCTGAACTGGCGACGCCCGACAGCCCGACCCGCCGCGTCGGCGGCGAACCGCTCAAAGGCTTCGAAAATGTCCGGCATACCGTGCCGATGATCAGCCTCGCCAACACCTACAACAAAGAGGAACTGGTCGAGTTCGACGGCCGCGTCAAAAAACTGCTCAAGGAAACCCCATATTCCTACGTCCTTGAGCCCAAGATCGACGGCGTCGCCATCTCGCTCCGCTACGAAGACGGCCTTCTGATTCGCGCCGTCACGCGCGGCGACGGCACCACCGGCGATGACGTCACCGTCAACATCCGCACCATCAAATCCATTCCGTTGCGGCTCACCAGTGTGGACGAGGCTTCCAGCCTCGTCAAAAGCGGCAGGGATGCCGCTTCCACAATTCCAACAGTGCTCGAAGTGCGCGGTGAAGTTTACATGACGCGCAAAGGTTTCGCCGCGCTCAACGAAGAGCGGCAGGAGGCCGGGCTTGAACCATTCGCCAATCCGCGCAACGCCTGCGCCGGTTCGCTCAAACAGCTCGACCCGAAGATTGTCGCCAGCCGTCCGCTCGACGCCCTATTCTACGGCCTCGGCGAATGCTCGACAAATTTTCCAACACACGAAGAAATGCTCTCTGCCTTTACGCAGTACGGATTACGCATTACGCCCAAGGTTTGGTCGTGCGCAGAAATTCAGGAAGTTCTCGCCGGACTCGATACGTTGCAAAACATGCGTCACGACTTCCCGTTTGAGATGGACGGCGGCGTGATCAAGGTCAACCAGCGCGACCTTTACGAACCGCTCGGCTCAACCGCCAAAAGTCCGCGCTGGGCTGTCGCCTACAAATACGAACCGGAGCAGGCCGAAACGCTCTTAAAGGAAATCACCATTCAGATCGGCCGCACCGGTGTGCTGACGCCCGTCGCCGAACTCGAACCGGTACAGCTGGCCGGAACCGTCGTTAAACGCGCCACGCTTCATAACGAAGACGAAATCAAACGCAAAGACATCCGCGTCGGCGACCGCGTGATCGTCGAAAAGGCCGGTGAAATTATTCCAGCCGTCGTGCGCGTCGTTACTGAAAAGCGCACCGGCAAAGAAAAGCCGTTCGATATGCAGGCCGCCTGCAAAGCGCTCGGCATCAATCCCGTTAAGATCGAAGGCGAAGTCGCCTGGCGTATCGACGACCTGCACCACCCCGCCATGCTGAAACGCTGGCTGACCCATTTCGCTTCGCGCAACGGCATGGACATCGAAGGTCTCGGCGAATCCATTGTTGAGTTACTGGTCGATGCCGGACTGGTCAAAGGCCCTGCCGATCTCTACGACCTGAAAAAACAACAGCTTCTCGGCCTCGAAGGCTTCAAGGAGAAGAAAGCTCAAAACCTGATCGACGGTATTGAGGCCAGCAAGAGCCGTCCGTTTGACCGGATTCTTTTCGCGCTCGGTATCCGCCACGTCGGCAGCGGTTCGGCGCGGGTGCTGGCGCAGAATTTTCCAAACATTGGAAAGCTGATGGCCGCGGACGTCCAGACCTTGGAAGAAATCCGCGATATCGGCCCGGTCGTCGGAAAAAGCATCTGCGACTTTTTCCAGACCTCGGAAAACCGGAAGCTGATCGAGCGGTTGCAAGCGGCGGGCGTCAACTTCGAACAGACCGTCCAGGCCGCCAGCGATGAGTTTGCGGGCCTGACCTTTGTTTTGACCGGCACGATGGAAAGCCTGAGCCGCGAGGAGGCGGGCGAACAGATCCGCGCCCGTGGCGGCTCCGTCAGCTCCAGCGTTTCCAAAAACACGTCGTATGTCGTCGCGGGCGAAAAAGCGGGCTCCAAGCTGACCAAAGCCGAGGAACTCGGCGTAAAGGTTCTCTCCGAACAGCAGTTTCTGGCTTTGCTCGGCAACGTAGAGGCGACGCCCTCGTCGCCTCAGAACGCGACGGGGGCGTCGCGTCTACAAAAAGAAAAACCCGGCCAAAGAGAGCTGTTCTGAACAAAAACTTTCCTATCCGTGCTCATTCGTGTTATTCGTGGGCACTTACAACGAGGTAAAACATGGCTAAAAAAATGGGTTTAGGTCGCGGGCTTGACGCTCTCATTCAGGAAAAAAAGGTGCTGG
>JBAXDG010000059.1:0-8967 GCA_037141075.1 Kiritimatiellales bacterium | reverse complement strand
GCTCAATTGTCTTTGCAAGTTTTGCGCTATGATTCGGGAGATGCTTTATGAAAATTAAAACGACCTGTTTGTTAATTGGATTGACGGGCATTTCAGTATTCGCCGCTCCACAAACGAAATCCTCCGGTGAATGGGTGAAGTATCCCACTTATGACACCTTCCCGCTCTACGAACGCGTTGGCTATGATCAAGCGTTGCGGCCGCAGTTCCATTTCACCTCGCGCGTGGGTTGGATCAACGATCCGAATGGCATGGTCTATTATGACGGCGAGTGGCACCTGTGCTTCCAGCATTATGCCAAAGGCAACGCCCGCGGCCCCAAATCCTGGGGTAACGCGGTGAGCACGGATTTGATGCATTGGACGCAGTTGCCCCACGCCATCAATCCGTATCCCTATGTGAAAGATCCACAGGGCGGCGAGCACAATATTTGGTCCGGCTCGGCGGTGGTGGACGAAAGCAACGCGCTCGGCCAACAAAAGGGCGATGTGAAAACGCTGTTCGCTCTCTTCACCGCCACTTATCGGGACGCAAAAATAAATGGTGCCGCTTTCTTCCAAGCAGGGGCTTATAGCACGGACAAAGGCCGCACCTGGACGAAGATCAATGATGGCAAACCGATCATCGCGCATCAGGACGGTTATTCCCCATCCCAGCGTGATCCCTATATGTTCTATCATGCCCCGAGCAAATCGTATCGGTGCATCATGGAAATCGGCGGGCCACAGAAACTGGTCCGCATTTTCAAATCCACGGACCTGCTGCACTGGGAAGTGCTGGAGGACATCCCGAACAAGGCGGCCGAATGTATCAATATGTTTGCGGTGCCGCTGGACGGAGATCCCAAGAACCTGAAGTGGGTCATCACCGATGCCGGCACGCACTATGAAATCGGCGATTATGACGGCGTGAAATGGACCGGACGGGGCGAGAGTGGGGAAAAACGAAAGGACAAACCGGTCTTCGATTACGGCGACTGCTATTACGCAGCGCAGGTCTTCAATGACGCACCCGATCACCGCGCTGTGCAGATCGGTTGGCTCAAAAGCAAGGCGGCGGACTATCCCTTTGTCGATGCCGGAATGCCATTTACCCAGCAGCTGTCCATTCCGGTTGAAATTACGCTGCGCACCACGCCCGAAGGCATTCGCATGTTCCGCAATCCGGTGAAGGAAATCGCGAACCTTTATACTAAAAGCTTCAAAGCTGAAAACCTCTCGGTCGAAGCGGCGAATGCGAAACTCGCGGCGTTAAGTCCGGAGTTGATCGACCTGAGCATCGCGTTTGTTCCCGCCGGCGATCTCACGCTGAATGTCCGTGGATTGCCAATCCAGTATGACGCAGCGAACAAGGAATTCGTTTTCAACAACACGGCGCGCGTCGAGGCCGAAGAGGCTGGCATGTCCGCCAAACCCTCCAAGAAACAAAAGCCCGTTAGGGACGGCATCAAGGCGATTCCCGCCCCGGAAGTGGATGGAAAGGTCAAGTTGCGCGTGCTGGTGGACCGGGCTTCCTTAGAGCTGTTCGTCAACGACGGCCAGGCGGCGGCGAGTTTCGTCGTAGTTCCTGATCCGAACAACCGCACGCTTTCCGTCACGGCCGGAGCAGAGGTGAAAATCGCTTCATTGGAAGTGAACGAGCTGGAGTCTTGCTGGACCGACAAGTAAAGAAAGGGGTCACTCATTAGAGGTCCCGATCCAACACAAAATAACATATAGAACCAACACCATGAAAACTTACCTTTCCATCTTCTCTGCCCTGCTGCTGGCGCCACTGGCCGCGCTCCATGCCGCTGAATTTTACGTGGCGACCAACGGCAACGACCAGGCCGCCGGCTCGATGGGTGCGCCCTTCTTGACAATCGCCAAGGCGCTTGCGGTGGCGCAGCCTGGGGACTCGGTCAAATTGAGGGCCGGGATCTATCGGGAAGATATCAACCCTCCTCGCAGCGGCACGGCGCTGAGTCCGATCACCGTGGAGGCTTACAACGGCGAGCAGGTGGTGATCTCAGCCTGTGATGTGGTGGCGGGGCCTTGGACTTCGGCGGGTAATGGCATTTACACCGCCTTAGCCCCGGGTTCGTTGCCCGTCCAGTTCTGGAATCCCCAGAGCCCCTCGGCCGGAGGATCGCAGTTCGTTGAGATTGGAGGAAATCTCGTCGGCACGATCGTCAATGAATCCAATTCAACCACCAAGACCGTTACCAGCGCAACGGCCAGCGCGGCGTGGAACTTCTTCCCGCAGGCCGTCACCTGGAAAGCACGGGGGTTGAGTATTGCCAGCGCGGGGACGACAGCATTACCGGGAGCGAATTCCTATCTTTGGTTCAGTATCATGTCGCCGCTGACCTCGGCGTCCGGAGCATCGACCAGTGCCTATGTTTCCGACGACGCGGCGACGGTGAGATTCGCCGGCAATGGCAAGATCAGCCTCTATCTCAAGAAGAACACGGCCAATTCTCTGGGCACCGAGATGCACACCCTGACCGACACGAACATCACGGGTTTTGATCTGACCATGGGAGCTGTCTCGGGTGGCAATGTGCCCTACACATTCATCGTGAAAAGATCGACCGGCGGGGATACGACCTTCACCGGCAGTTGGGCCATCACGCAGGCCGACTGGAGCGACGGCGGGGACGGCAGCAAGTCCCTCCTCCAAATTTTTGCGCAGGAGAATGCAACGCCGACGTTCGATCTGACACAGAAGTTCACTTTCACTGTCGGCTCGTATGCGGTGAGCGCGGGTTCCGCGATGATTCTACGCGACGAGTTTGACGACAATGACACGGCCACGGTGGATGAATTCCCCAGCGGGCTGAATACCACGATCACCTCCGGCTACGATCAGGTCTTCGTCGATGGCGTGATGCAGCACGAGGCACGCTTTCCCAACTACGGCACGGGCGGGCTGCTGAATCCGGCCACGGTGACGAATATCGCGGTGCGCACCACCACGCCGAGCAATCCAAACACGGCCACCTCCAAAACCTTTGGCGGTAAAACAAACAACTACTATGCCAACGCCCGCTTCTCCGGCCAGGTCGGTTCCGCGTGGTCGTGGCAGAATGCGGTCGTCACCGCCAGCACGGGGAACGTGCTCTCGCTCGATCCTGCGACGTATTCCATGCCGTGGTTCCCGGACGCCGATGGCAACACGTACCAACCCAACAGCAAAGGGTTCGTCTTTGGCTTGCTCAGCCTGCTCGATGCCGATGGGGAGTGGCATTTCGCCCCGGCCACCTCGTTGCTCTCACTGCGGATCGCAGGTGCCGGCGATCCGACGGGCCATCTGGTCGAAATGAAGCGCCGGAACTGGTGTGTGGATATCAATGGCGTGGACTACATTACCGTCCGCGGCATCAAGACGGTCGGAGGAGCCATACGAATGAATGGAACCGGGCATGTTCTCACGGATTGCGACGCGGGCTACCTCAGCCACTTTCTCGCCTTCAGGAATGGGTATAAGCGCGATGGCGGGACCGCTCAGGGCGGAGGAGTAGTTCTTGGTGGCAGTAACTGCTCCGTGCAGAACTCCACGATTCACGACACGGCCGGTCCGGGGATTTATACCACGGGGACCGGGCATCTCATCACCCGCACGACGATTTACAACGCCAACTATGCCGGCATTTTCACGGGCGGCTTGGTGCTGGGCGGCGATAGGGAGGTGGCCGTGTTCAACACCATCTACGACTGCGGTCGCGACGTTGTGAACCTTTTCGGCACTACCCAGACCCTCATGTTCAACGAACTCTACAACTCGGGGAAGCTCTGCAAAGACCTCGGCGTGGTTTACAGCGCCAACCGCAACAGCCTCGGCACGCGCATCGCCTACAACTGGATTCATGATGGCAGCCTCGGCGATCCCAACAGCAACGGGATCTACCTCGACAACTATGACCGCAACTTTCAAGTGGACCACAATGTCATTTGGAACTTTGGTGACGGTTCGCTCAACCACGGCATCTATTTGAATTCTCCCGCCGACGCGATCCGGTTGCATCACAACACACTCTTCAATTGCACCTCCTACAATCTGGGGACCTACAACAAATACACCAACAGCAACCCTGATGCGGTTTACTGGACGGGCACGAACCAGCATCTGATCTACACGGCGCAAAACAATCTGTTGCTGAATGACTCCGGGACGAGCCTTGAAAATATTGCCACGTACGACTTCCGACCCAAAGCCGGCACCGCGGCCATTGATCCCACCCCAACCACCGGCACCACGACTTGGATGACGCCCAATGGAACGGCGAACGTACCCGCGACGTTCAACTATAACTACGGGGATTGGACCGGACCCTTTACCTACACTGAGACAACCGGCCAGGGCGTTGTGCTGCCCGGCGTCAACAACTGGGTCCCTGACGGCAAACCCGACAGCGGGGCCTATGAGCGGGGCATCGCAGCCTGGACGGCCGGTGCGGGCGGTTGGGAGGGTCTCAAGCAGGATGCGCCCACAGCAATCAGCGCCGCTACGGCGACATTGCAATGTGTGCGCGTGGCTGTCGATACCGCCGAGACCCAGGTGCGCATCTATTACGGCACCACCGATGGCGGCACTAACAGCAGCGCATGGTCCGGTAGCGTCGATCTCGGCACGGCTGTGCCTACCGATGCGATCTCCGTGTTCCGCCCAACTCTCACCGGTCTGACTCCGAACACGGCTTACTTTGCACGATTTCAGGCGAGCAATGCCAAAGGCGTCACTTGGAGCGCTCCGCAAAGTTTTTCCACCAGCCCGACATCCTACAGCATCTGGGCCGTGGCGAACGGTCTCGACAACACTCCCGGAAAAGAATCCAGCGTCACAGGCGACCCCGATGCGGACGGCATCGCCAATCTTCTCGAGTGGATCCTCGGCGGCAACCCGCTCGCGGCCAGCACGGCTCCACTCCTGCAAGCCAGCAACGACGATGCTGCTTTTATCCTGACCTTCAAACGCAACGACGCCACCGAATCAAACACCACACTTTTTTCGCAATGGAGTACCGACTTAGCAACCTGGAACGACGTGCCCATCGGAGCCATAAGCTCGGGTCCGGACGCAAACGGTGTCACCGTCACCGTTGCTGAAAATGATACCGCGCCGGACAGCATCAACGTCCGTGTGCCCCACAGCAACGGACCAGGCCGATTGTTCATTCTCCTGAAGGCCAGCGGCACGGCGGAATGAAAGCAAATCCCTCTTGCCGCACGTCAGGTTGAAGCAGGAATTACTGGCCTGAAAAGAGAAAGGGGCACTTCGCTCTATGGTGTGGGCGGGCTTTCGCCGCTGATGGCACTGCCCGCTGCCGTACAGGCCGCAACCCCGCCACCGGAGAACAAATCCAGATTGCCGCCAAGAAGGTTCTTAAATTCCGCGTTACCAAAGCCGCTATAGCACTTCACGATTCAAACGCCGCAACCCACCCCGCCGTCCCGGCACCCCTCCGAAGGAGGGGATTTAGCGGGGGCCACCTCAAGTCCCCTCCTCTGAGGGGGGAGGGCTGAAAACCGGGGTGGGTTTTCCAGAAACGGCAGATCATCCGTTAAATGCTCTACGGATACAATTTTCCTGCTTTGGGTGCAATTTCTGATCGCCTATGACGTTATTATAAGCGTATTCACCTGGTTGTCTTTTCAAGCTGCGGTATTCTCTAAGCAGGGAATCAGCTTTGGGGCGGAAGGTGTTGTTTAGGGAGATGCTGATGAAAAAGTGGTTCATTCTTGCAGTTGTGCTGATGATGGTTGCCGGAGTTCAGGCAAAAGAGAAAAAAAATAAAGGCGGTAGCGACGGTTCGACAACCAAGAGCGTTCGCGGCGCTTCGATAACCAAAGATGCCTTTATTGCTTCAGAAAAGCAAAAGGCCGAAGTCTCCGGCCAAACATTTGACGAGGCCGCCGTTGAAGCCGCTTTCGCTGAAAAAGATAAAAACGGGGACGGCGTGTTAACGTCGGATGAACAGCCTTCTACCGGCGGCAAAAAAGCCAAAGCTAAAAAGTCAAAATAGCTCAATAATGCGCTGTTTCCTGTCCTGATACGGGAAAGAAAATCCTGCGGAGTCCCCGCAGGATTTTTTATTTTTCAGCACCAACGCATCCGTCTTGCAAATACGCTGCGGCGCCGTATAGTTTCTCCGTATGTAGTCGTTTCACCGGGCATTCCGGTCGGGGTTAATCTGACAATCGCCAAAAATTATCTTTACTTGTGTACCCGCTTACAGTTATATTCCGAACTCAGGCTCAGGAAGTGCGGGGCATTCTTATATGACTAGCAAAGAGAGGGTATAAGTGATGAAAAAAAACATTGCGGCAATTATAGTTTCTGTATTCGGTATCATTGGCGGGGCGGTTGCGGCACCGCTTTATATCGGCGATGGGGTTTCGACCATCGGGGTTTCAGGAACTAATGAGTGGACAGGCAGCGCCAACTGGTCCAGCGATGCGGTCACCCCGACCTGGCAGGCCTGGGCGGACAGTAGCGATGCGATCATAAAAAACACCGGAGCAGCTAACGTCGCAGTTAAACTCAGCTCGCCAGTCACAGTCCAGAATCTGGCGTGGGACACCTCGGCACAGGGACTGACCATTCTGGGAACCAATATGCCGACACTGACGATTAACGGACTGGTTTATACAGCTCAAACAACCTCCAGGCAGGTTAGTTTCAATGCCGTCAATCTGGCCGGTAATATGGCGGTTTCAAATCTAAGCCGCTTTGTTCTGGGTAGTGGCACCACAATCTCGCCCGGCACCACGATCACCAACACCGACAAAACCAACATCAGGCTCAGTTCAGGATCCAATGACATGTCCGGCCTGACCGTCCGCCTCGCCAGAGGCGATGGCTCTCTGGACTGTACCTCTAACGCTACGGTCGGCACCGTGACCGGGTTCGGATTCTTTGGAAGCGCCAGCGCAACTAACAGACTGACTATCAACAATTTAAGCATCGACAATTCCGGAGCCATCGCAACCATGACCTCCTTAGTTCCGGTTACCCTCGGTAGCGGAACGCACACGTTCCTTGTCAAATCGCTTAGCGGCACCAACACCGCCAGCAAGCTCGCCGGAGCCAAAAATGTGCTGGGCGGGACGCTTGCCGTCCAGATTGCGGCCGGATCGGATGCGCTCAAAAGCGGCGATGTGTTTACCCTGTTCACCGGCACAAATTCAGCCGGTTTTAGCTCCACTAATCTGCCGTCGCTCGCTCCATCCCTGTCATGGGGAACCGACAAACTGGTTTCCCGCGGACTGCTTTATGTGACCGACGGCACCTTCACCCCGCCGGATCCGCAGCCTCCGGTGTGGGTAGGGCTGCCGGTATTTTCCGATGACTTCAATAATGTCACGTACAACGGAACCGCAGTAACAAACACGCGGGGATGGGTCGTAACCGGGACTCCGTACTGGAGCACGTCCGATGGAGTCTCAAACAGCGGGTGCTTTTTCCTGCGAAACTCCACCGCAACAATGACCCGATACACTAACATCACCAGTGCCGTCACCAACAGCAGAGACTTTCGCCTAAAGTTTGACGCATGGTTTGCATCCGCACTCACCAACACCCAAGCAGGTTGTGTGTCGATCACCACCGACAGCGGGACCACATGGACCACCAACTTTACCCTCTTAGACAGCAGCTCTACCAATGTTGATTATGATTTACCCGGTTACACCGGATCCTACATCATCAACATTGATACCAGCGGCTGGACGGACGGACAGTTGGCCGGTTTCGGGTTTAAGTTTTGGCAAAAAGCAACTCTGAACACCGACCACTTCTTTGTTGATAATGTCCTGCTTGCCGTCCAAACAAACGCGACGACTACTTACGCGCTGACGGTTAGCAACGGCTCCGGCAGCGGTTCATACACCAATGGACGTCAGGTGGCGATTGCTGCGAATGTGACCTCCGGGATCTTTGTGGAATGGATCGGCGACACCTCATATGTGGCCGATCCCTATGCCGCAAACACTACGGTGACGATGCCAGCGCAGGCGGTCAACCTGACCGCGACGTACATCTTCACTTACGCCCTGACCGTAAACAGCGGCAGCGGCAGCGGGTCATACACCAACGGACAGCAGGTGGCGATTTCGGCGAAAACACCGCTCGCAAAAACCTTTGACCGGTGGACCGGCAGCGGGACGCAGTATGTGGCCAGTGTCACCTCCCCGACCACCACAGTGACCATACCCGCGCAGAATATCATCCTGACCGCGACATACAACGATCTCACTACGGTCACGAACTTTTACGCCAACTTTACCGGTTCGGAAAATGGCGGGGCCGCCACGTCAACTAATCTAAATGCCGGAACAGCCGTCGGATCATGGACTGTTCAGAATCAGTTGACATCTTACACCACCAACAACCCGACGAGGGGAGATGTTCTCAAATTCCAAGCCGGGCAATACACCAATAATGCGGTTCTGGCAACCACTGCGGCTTTGACCGGAGGGGTGAATGTGAGTTATGACGTGCGACGAGCTATACTTGCCCAAGTCAACACCGTTTCTGTGAAAAATGAGAACGGGGATACATTCCTGGAGATTGCGATGTCCGGCACGGCGAATGGTCAGTTCAGAATTTCCTACAATGGTGTAACAAATGGGTGGAATGACTTGTGTTCTAACACAACCTACTCCGCCGACCTGTCGGATGGAATTATGGATTCGGTTCAGGTCGTATTGTGCGAAACCTCATTCGATGCGTACTTCAACAATGTGCAGGTGGTAGCAGGAGGAGCATATAATTCTTCGGCCGCCAGACGGCTTGGAAAGTCGGTAGCATCGCTTGAGTTTACTGGTAATGGTGCGGCCTCGGAAATATGGTACGATAACATTCGCGTGTCCTCTATTCAAACGTACGCCCTGACGGTTACCAGCGGTAGCGGCAGCGGTTCATACACCAATGGACATCAGGTGGCGATTGCTGCGGATGTGATCGGCGGAAAGACCTTTGTGGCAT
>JBAXDG010000058.1:0-9356 GCA_037141075.1 Kiritimatiellales bacterium | reverse complement strand
CCCGGCTTGGCGATGCCTTTCGGCCACATGATGGCCAGCGGCAAGTGGTCGGAGTCGTTGTAGGCGTAACCCTTGTCGTGCGGAAACGGCATGCCGTTATCGGAGGTCACGACCACGATCGTGTTTTCGAGCAGGCCGCGTTTTTCCAGCTCGGCAAGCATGCGGCTCAGATGCAGATCGAAATTTTCCACCTCGAACGCGTAATCGAGCATGTCGTTGCGCACCTCCTCGGTATCCGGCCAGCATGCCGGCACGCGCTCAATGTCGGAGATCTTCTTGCCTCCCTTGGCCACGCCCGAACCGTATTCGTAGCCGCGATGCGGCTCATGGCCGCCATACCAGAACGACCAAGGCTGGTCCTTGGGAACGGCATCCAGGAAGTCGTTAAAATTCCCTGCGTAATCGGCCGGCGATATTCCTTTGGTAATCCGGGTCGGAAATTTCCTGGCATCGAATGGCTTGCCCGCCATCGTACGTTTTTGGCCGGCGGCATTTGTGGCGATACCCGGACCCCAGCCCTTGCCGGTCATGCCGGCAAAGTAACCCTGCTCGCCCAGCGCCTCCTGGTAGGACTTGAACTCCGGCGGGAAAAGGGCCCAGTGGTTGCCAGCCGCCTTGAGCTGCCACGGGTTGCGGCCCGTGATAATGGATGCCCGCGAAGGCGCGCATTTGCCGCACGGCGTGTAGGCCTGGGTGAACAGAATTCCGTCGCGGGCCACGCGATCCATCGCGGGAGTGTTGATCCATTTACAGCCATAGACACCGGCGTGCCCGAACGACCAGTCGTCGGCAACGGCGAACAGGATGTTTGGCTTGCGCGGCTGCGGAGCCGAGTCGTCTGCCTGCGCCCCGACTAGCGGTGTCAGCAGCAATGCGGTGAGGGAGTTTCTAATATTTGCATTCATTCCCCGCCTCCTTGTCCGCTCTGTGCAGGTACCGCGTTTTCTTCATTCACCATTTCATTGAGCGACAGTTCCTTCTGTTTTTTATCTTTTTCACCGGCCGCCTTCTTTTTCCCCGCTACTTTTGCCGGAGCACCTTGTTCCGGGGCGATGAAATACGGGGATGGCGTATGTTCGGCCGTCATGATGGCATCAATCTGTTTCACGACATCCGGGTTTTCGGCGGCAAGATTTTTCTCCTCGGTCGGATCGGTCTTCAGGTTGTAGAGCTCCATGGGTGCCTTGGTGCCGGTTCGATATCCCTTCCAGTCACCCATGCGCACCGATTGCTGGAACCCTCCTTCATAGAGTTCGAAGTAGAGGAATTCGTGGCTCGCGGTTTGTTTCTGGCCGAGCAATGTCGGCAAAATGGAAATCCCATCTATGCCTTTCGGCGCAGGAACTCCGGCCATATCCGCGGCGGTCGGCAGAAAATCCATCAACGTGGTGAGCAGATCGCTGGTCGTGCCCGGCTGGATCCGGCCCGGCCAGCGGGCGATGAATGGCGCGCGTATCCCGCCTTCATACAACAGCCGTTTGTAGCCGCGCAACCCGCCGTTGCTGCCGAGAGACCCGATGATCTGTTGGTGGGCCCCGTTGTCGGAGCTGAAGATCACCAGCGTATTGTCGTCGAGGCCAAGGTCTTTCAACTTCTGGATGACGCGGCCGACGTCCCTGTCAATCAACGCAACCATCGCGGCATAAGTTTTATCCGTCTCCGACCAGTCCTTCTGTGAATACGGGGCGTTGTCCGGAATGACCCAGTCCATGTGCGGCGGCGTCCAGGCGGCGTAACAGAAGAACGGACGGTCTTTGTTTTGCTCGATGAACTTGAGCGTCTCATTGGCGATGCGAGTATGGGAATAATCCTCCCAGGTGTGGTTTCCGGATTGCTGGATGGGCTCGTTAACGCTGTTGCGAACCAGATAGTCGGTATAATAGTCGTGCGCGTGAACCTGATCGTAGTAGCCAAAGAACACGTCAAAACCTTCATTCTCCGGCACGCCGGTCGTGCCGGGATTGCCCAGTCCCCACTTACCGAAACCGCCCGTGGCGTAACCGGTGTCGTGCAGCAAACGGGCCACAGTCATCTGATCGGCCGCCATGGACAATAAGCCGTGCTTGCTTTGGTTGGCGCGGCGCAACCCGTGACCGGGGTGCATCCCGGTCATCAGAACATCCCGCGACGGAGCGCAAACGGCGTTACCGCTATAAGCGCGGTTAAATTTCATCCCCTCCTTCGCCAGACGATCAATGTTCGGCGTGACGCCATACTTGCAACCATAGGCCGAAAAATCGCCAATGCCGGCATCGTCGGCCAGAATAAAGACGATGTTGGGTTTATCGGCGGACTTTGGCGGCTGACTGGCGGCAGATAGCGCAACCGGCAGCGCCAGCGGCAGAGCAGTAAGAATCGGTTTTATGAGGCTTTTCATAGGTCGAAATCTCCCTTGTTATGTTCAATTTTAGCGGCGTGCAATCTATCAAGTCGTCCCTTGTTAGTCCAGTTACGAAACGGCCCGCCGCACCTTCGAGTCGATGGCACATTCAGATGCTTTGGCTTTTTGTCCTAATTGATTTTTATAACGCGGGTCATGTTCTTTTCCAATGGAACGGTAAGCTTCCAACCCTTGGAACTCTTCTCAACCTGCATCGGGGTGTCGGCGACGATTTCGCTGAACGACGGCTTTTCTTTCAATCCAAGCGCGGCGGCCTCAACTTCGATCTCGACCGAAGCGGGCGGTTCCGGCCCCCAGACGGTCAGATAGATTTCATCGCCGCGACCGAAGCGCTGAAGCTGTACTGCGGGGGAATTGACATAAGCGTGAGTGACCGGCTCCCAGCCAGCAAGACGGATGGCCAGATTGGCGGGTTCATACTTGTCCCACAGCGCCTTGTGCTCCGGCTTGGTATACCATGAATAATCAGGGAGGAATTTGGGATGTCCCGCCGGGAAAAAATATTGAACCTGCACCGGGCAGGCAAAGCCGTACGCCGTGGTTTTGGCAAGGGCGTTCTTGATAGCCTCCAGTGATGGGGCTTCCTCGCGCGCCACAATATTTCCGGATGAGATTCGGTAGGATTTGCGACCGACCACCATGCGCTCGAAATCAAAGCCGCCGAGTCCGATCGGCTTGAAACTGCCCTCCTGCCAGCCGCCGGCCACCACCGAGGCGAGGAAGAACTGGCCGCCTTGCATTTGCCCCGCCGGCTGGTTGGGAATCTTTTTCCAACTATACATCTTCATACCGGCCGCCTCATGAAACAGGCCGCCCGTTTTGATCAACTCCCGATAGGCGTCAAACAGCTCATAGTTTGTAAACTGGGTATGGATGCAAACGCGTCCCTCCTGATCGAAGGTGAGCGGATGGTCGATGTAGGCAAAATGCTCACGACGGTAGTTGAGAAAGTTGCTCCAGCCCCCAAGTCGATCCCAGTGGATGCTGACAAAATCACCGAGTTTCCGGAGATCAGTGGCCTTGCGCAAATACATATCTGCATAAACCGGAGCGTGCGGAGTTTTATCCGCAAAAAGGTCAGGATCACAGTTGTGAGGAAAATCAACTCCATCCTCTGACGCTTTAAACGTGCCGAACGATCCGTCCGGGTTATAACAGACACTATTGATCAGGGCGGCTCGGCCCTCCTTCAGCAGGGGGGAGTTTGTGGCGCCCTTTTTCTCGTAATGCTGAATCGTATCGGTCTTGGCAATGGCATCAATGAACTGCTGATTCGTCTTGAGCTGATCCGCATTCGTCATGCCCTGTGGGCGCGCCGAGGTTTTGGTGTAGGCCATGTACTGTTTGGCGTTGGGATCGACCTGACCGTCGGTTTTAAAACTATCACCCACATAATTCATATTAATCCAGTCGTGGTGATGGTCGAGCGACTTCATGACCCACGGCTCGATGCGGTAGTATTCGGGGTACCAGTCATAGTATTTCGCCAGCGCGTCGCGAAAGCCCCACGTGCCGTCAATCGAGTAGATGCGGAAACGGAAGGGAGCCTTCGAGGGGAATTTAGCCGTGTCCTTTGACAGGCCGAAAGCCATCTGAATACGGAGGCCATCGGCATCGGAGCCGACCTCAAAGACACAGGGATCCGTCGGCGGGATACTCAGCGCAATTCCGCCTTTGTCGGTCCACACAGCAGGAATCGGAACCAGATTATTGCCCTCTGCATAGGCAGGATTTTCTTTCGTGATGACAGGACTGGTGCTGAGCGTTTGTCCCCATTTCCAACCCGTCGTATTCACCGGCACATTAAAGCCCAGCCACAAGCCGCGATCCTTGCCCGTCAGATCTTCCAGCACACCCGCCACCTCGATAAAGCCCGCGCCCTCAGTGATCACCGCGCTCACGTTGGCCTGGAGCGGACTCGTCAGCGTCAAGTGAAGTTTCCCGTCTTTGGAAACTACTCTTCCAACCATTGGAACTTTTTTAGCACTGTTCGGTTCCCGCAGATAGAAACCGCCCTCCGTCCCGTTCGGCAGTTTGTTCCCGCTTATTTCGACCCCGGTAATATTCCCGTTGTCCCCCAGATTCAGTGTCAGACCGGCATGATCCGATAATGTTACCGTATGCACACATCCACTGAGCAGGAGAACCCCTGCTAAACTCAAAATTATGTTTCTCATATTTATATTTTCTTTCGCAGTTCTTTTTCTTTACCAAGTTCAGGCGCGTTAACGGATTACCGACATCTCGCCACTGAATAATGATCCTATTCCGCTACGGCTTCCTTTTTCTGGTCTTTGCCCTTTTTCTCTTTACCGGGTTTGCCTGCCTTATCCGCTTTCGGCGGCATCGGCGCTTTGTCAGACACCTTGTAATCGGTCGGAGGCAAAAGCACGGGGGTCTCCAGCTTGCCGCGGTGGACTTCGATCAGACTGAAGATGTCGTCCTTGTCATCCGTGTTCACCAAGGCAAAGTCTGCACCCTTGATTCCACCCTGACGCAGCACCGCATCCTCCACAGTGACCGTCTCATGATGCCACTGCTTGTCCCCTTTGCCCGTCACCGTCAGCGCTGTCTTCACGCCTCCCTTGCCCGCATCGTAATCCAACTTCCAGGTAGAACCTTCCACTCCGTCATACCAGACGACGGTAATCGTCATGACCTTGGGCTCGTTGCCTTGCGAGAAGCCCTCGTGCAATTTGAAATACATAGCATCCTTGCCGGAAGCGTGCTCGAAGCCGCGCGCGAAGCGGGAATAGATAGATGAGGTCTTGGTGATCGGGCCGCCGACGCGATACAACGGGATGGATGTGCCGTCCGCATCGATCTGGTAGAGGAAACGGCCGTAGTTATCCGGCCAGATGTCCCAGCCCACGTCGTTTAACCCTCTTTGAGTGTCGCGTTGCCGTACCTGGCCCAAGAGCAAGGCATCCTCGTCGTCCACCGCCGCGCCATACTTAGAATACGCGGCGCAGATCTTCAGCATCCGATCCACATTTTTGCGCCCGGCGGGTCCGAACACCGACTCGGGATATGCATTGGTATCGGCGGCATCCAAGCCCTTGTGCAGGGCGCAGAAGGCGTCGGTGGCTGTCTGCGGCTGAATCTGTCCCGCATAGCGATTGAAGAAATAGAAGGAGTAATCGAAGCCCTGCTCCTTGCAGGCCTCCATGGCGCCCTTGCTGACATCCCAAATGCTTTGTCCGTTCTGCAGGCCAGTGAGAGCACCCCAGTAGAAGCTGAGCGGAACGTTCAACTGATACATCGCCCGATGCCAGGTTTGATCCATTTCAGACCGGGCAAACAGCGGTGTGCCTTTTGTAGCGATAAGACGAGGTTGCCACGTTTCAATCTTGGTCCGCTCGCCGCTCAAGTGGTGACCGCGCCCGCTGCCGCCAATCTTGATTCCGACACCGCCCTGCGCGTTGTCCATCACCCATTTCCACTCTTCTGTAAATCCACCCCCGTCCCCCTCATCGTCACCCGGCGTCACGTTGCTAAACATCAGGCTGATCTGGGGGTGGCCGGGACTTCCCTGAAAGATTTTTACAAACACGTCAAACGCCCACAAGCGAAACTCCTGCCACGCAGGGGACTTCACGGGCAAGTCGTACTTTTTCTCAATGACATCGCCCTTGTAAGCGCATTCATCGCCCGTGCACCCAGTCTTGACCTGGATGAACGCAATGCGCTCTTGTTTTTCTTTCGGGTAACTGCGGATGTGCTTCCCGAATTCCGTGATCAATCGTTCGAAATACGATTTGTATTCCGGCGAAGGATAGAATGGGTAAACCGGCCAACTGTCGTGAATTTGGTTGTCGGTCTTCACGGCAGGAACGCCCTTGGAATAGATCCACTCTGGCGCATCAGGGCCCACGCCCAAGGAAAGGTAGATGAACTGGTTTCTCTGAACGGCTCTTTCCATCGCCCGATCCAGAGTGCCCCAGTCAAAAACGCCCGGCTGCTTTTCCACATCGTCCCAGGCCTGATTGAATGCCAATCCTTTCAGGAAGGGATAGTCCTTGGGATCAAAGGTATCGCCGCGATCCCAGACTCCGAACGATCTCGGCGGGGGCACCGCTTGAACTAACGATAAGGAACAGACGCTGATCAAGCCGATCAGGCATAGCTTTCTGGCAAAGACCGTGAGCAAGGGGTGAGTGTATTTCATAATGCAGAAACCTCTCTTTTGTTTTGTCTTCTCTCCACTCTATCTTCATTCAACATCAGAATTTCGTATAACGGGCTGAAACCGGATTTATTGCATCAGCCTTCACGTTTTATCAAGGAGTCCCCGGTGCCGCCGGCATTCCGCGCTGAACTTCGATGATATGGAAGATCTTGTCCTGGTCGTCTAGATTGACCAACGCGATATCTGCGCCCTGCGGACCGTTATTGTTCATCACGGCATCCGTAATCGTAACCGTCTCTTCCCGCCAACGGCTCGTCCCCGTCCCTGTAAAGGTTTTGGCTGATTTGAAGTTTCCTTTGCCGGCGTCATACGAGAACCCCCAGGCTCCCGTGGTGTTGTCGAGCCACACCACCCGGAAGGTCAGCGGCCCGGTTGGCGCGCCGTCTTTCTTGAAGAAATCCTGATGGAAGCGGAAATACATCGCGTCCTTGCCCGTCTTGTGTTCAAAACCACGCGCATAACGACCGTAGGGCTGATCAGTCGGCCCGACCCTCCACAATCCGACACTGGTTTTGTTCGCATCGATTTGGGTGATGAAGCGTCCGTAGTTTCTGGCGATCAGTCCGAATCCGACATCATTCATCGCCTTGGCCTCAAAGAGGTAACTGGATCCTTTAAGGGTGGCAGCTGCATCCAGATCGCCCACCTTTGCTCCGTATTTCTTGAATTCCGATTCAATTTTTTTCACCCGGTCTGCATTACTCTGCTTAGCCGGCCCGTATACATCTTCAGGGAAACGAACGGTATCGGCGCTATCAAGCACATCGCGAAGGGCGATGAACGCATACGGGCTGGTCTGCGGCCGCTTGTAGTAAGAATATTTGTTGGCGAGCGCAAACCCCTCATCGTATTTGCCCGTTTTAATGGCGGCGTAATCCACCTCCCAGAGATCGAGCCCTCGATCCACCGTGGAGATTGCGGTCCAGTAATAATTCCAGATCGGATTTTCCTGAAAGATCCCGCCCTGCGCGAATTTGGAAAACTCGCCGCGCACAAACTCCGGATCCTTGCCGTTCAGGCCAAAAAATGTCGGGCGCAGTTCGGCATCCTGTGTTATTTCGCCATTGGCCTGATAACCGATTGCAATGGTGAATTGCTGTTTGCGGAGATCGATCGTGTAGTTCTGGCGAAGCCAATTGGAGTAAAGCTGCTCCCCTAATCTTCCTTCACTTTTTGTTTTTGCCAGTTCGCTCGGATCGATCTCGTCGTCCACATTGAACAAAAATTTGATGTGCTTAAGCTCCGGTTTGTCAAAAGCTTCATAAAACCGTTTCGTGGCTCCGCTGCAGAACTCAAGATACTGCTGAGCGCTGATTTTATATTGAGGATTTATAGGAGTCCCTTTGTAGAGCTGCTTGTCGCCGGTCGAACCGAATGCCGGTTGAATAAATGCGAACGTGTTCCGCTCCGCCTCGGAAAGTGAAGCGATGTGGTTCGCAAGCTCCCCGATAAAGCGGTGAAAGTAATTGGTGTAGTTCTGGTCGAGGTAGTAGGGAAAAGAATCTTTTCCTTTACTCCCGCTTACGGCAACCCGGGGGACTCCATTCTCATAAATCCATTCTGGCGAGTGAGGCCCGGTCCATAAAACGAAATAGTAGTAATAGCCCCCCTTCACCGCATTACGGATTTTGGCATCCATTTTCGACCAGTCATACACGCCCGGCTTGGGCTCCATGTCACCCCACTGAACCCGATCGGCATTACCTTTGATATAGGAAAACCTCTTGGTGTCGATTTGTTCATTAACTTTGCCGGCGTAGAACCCGGCCCAAGGCGGACGCTCGATGGCGTGTGAAGAGAGGCCACCAAGAAGCAACGCAAGCATGATGATATATTTCATTTGTTTATGCATAAGGAAGCCTCCAACGGGCAGATTTATTGTCGACATCGCGCTCATTTACCATCTCTTACCAACGATAATTGGCAGCGCCTTGGGCACCTCGCGCTGAACTTCGATGATATGGAAGATCTTGTCTTTGTCGTCCAGATTGACCAACGCAATATCTGCGCCCTGCGGACCGTTATTGTTCATCACGGCATCCGTAATCGTAAACGTCTCTTCCCGCCAACGGTTTGTCCCCGTCCCTGTAAAGGTTTTGGCTGATTTGAAGTTTCCTTTGCCGGCGTCATACGAGAACCCCCAGGCTCCCGTGGTGTTGTCGAGCCACACCACCCGGAAGGTCAGCGGCCCGGTTGGCGCGCCGTCTTTCTTGAAGAAATCCTGATGGAAGCGGAAATACATCGCGTCCTTGCCCGTCTTGTGTTCAAAACCACGCGCAAATTTTCCATAAGGCTGATCTTTGGGGCCAAGATTCCACCAGCCAACGCTGGTTTCCAGTTTGTTGATCGGATAAAGGAACCGGGAGTAGTCCTCGTCGATGCGATCCCAGGCGACATCGTTATAGCCGGTGCGGCTGCGGCTTTTCAGGCCGCCGGCCAGGGCATTACCCAGATCCTGAACCACGGCGCCGTGGTCGGCAAATTCCGCGCAGATCTTCATCACCCGGTTGGTGTTTTTCTTGGCGGGTCCATATTTATCCTCGGGGAAGCGGACAGTGTCATCCGCATTCAATTCATCACGCAGGGCGCAGAAAGCCACCGGTGACTTGCCCGGATATTTCTGGCCGGCGTATCGATTGAAAATGTCCAGTGACTGACGCCACTGCGGATCCTCGATGACGAACTCCGGCAAGTTCCAGATATCGAGACCGCACTGCAAGGCACCTAGAGCGGTCCAATACAGGTTCTGCTGCGGATTCTGCTGAA
>JBAXDG010000057.1:0-9557 GCA_037141075.1 Kiritimatiellales bacterium | reverse complement strand
AGAGCGAACAGCAGGCCCCCGGCCAGAACGTTCAGACTGAACAGCGTCCGGAACCTCCGCCAGCCGATAAAGTCGCGGCGGAAATGATCGAGAAATTTTCAGCTAACAAAACAGGGCTGACGCAGGACGAACTGGTGAAAGCGCTCGGCGAACGTCGTGGACGTCAGGGCGGGCAGGGAGGCAATCGCGAGGGTCGTTCGTCCCGCGAAGACCGTCCGCCGCGTGACGATCAGGACCAAAAATAGAAGGATCGCCCCGTGAAACGTCTGCTGGTCTTTGCCATCTTGATTGCCGGTTCAGTCTCGGCCTATGAATCGTTTCAGGGCCCGACCGAACTGTTGTATTGGGATAAGGCAAAGACCGCAGACGGGTACACATTTTTCGGTGTGCGCGGCACCACGTACCTCATCGACATGGAGGGACGCGTTGTTCACACCTGGCCTATCGGCGCGAATCCTCATTTGCTCGATAACGGCAATGTGCTCGACGCTTCGAAGGATGATCCGAGCGGATTCGGCGGACTCACAGAAGTCGACTGGAACGGATCGAACGTCTGGTCGTATACCGAGGCGCGCACCAATTATGTCCCTCACCACGATTTCGTCCGCATCTTCAATCCGAAGCTCGGAACCAACACCACGCTCTATATCGCCAACAAAACCGTTACATCGAACCAGTGCATCGCCGCGGGCTGCAATCCGGCTTCGGCGAGCTTCTACACCAACGCCCAGATGGACGCCATCGTCGAGGTGGACATGGCCGGCAACATCGTCTGGGAATGGTGGTTCTACGATCATCTGGTTCAAGACCTCTATCCAAGCAAATCCAACTACGTTGCCAACATCGCGGATTATCCCGGCCGGCTCGATTGCAACCTGCCGGGCCGCCCGGTTCAGCGAGATTGGTTGCACTGCAACTCGATTGATTACAACCAGACCCTCGATCAGATCGTCATCAACTCGGTCGGCGGAGAGTTCTACGTTATTGATCACGGCAACACGTTCAGCAATGGAAGTCCTGCGGCAAGCATCGCACTTGCGGCCGGCTCCGCCGGTGACTTCCTTTACCGGTTCGGCGATCCGGCGCGTTACAGTCAGGGCACCCCGCCATCCATCCTGACCAACTGGACGGAATCCACCACCGGAAATAAACAGATCGGCGGTACGCATCATGTGAGCTGGATTCCGGCGGGCAAGCCGGGCGCGGGACATTTGCTGATGTTCAGCAATTCACAGAATCTTTTCGAACACACGCAAGGCTCGTACGTTTTTGAGGTCAATGCGTATCTCAATGCGAATACCAACAATACCGGCGCTTACGTCAATCCGCCCGACGCCGGTTACGACATGTGGCCGACGCCCGGCCCGAACACGGACCGGGCACCCAAGCAGATGTCGCGGCAGATTGTGTGGAACTATTTTTCCAAGGCGAGTCACGGCATCTTCAGCCACATCGGCAGCAGCGCCCAGCGCCTGTCCAATACCAACACGCTCGTCTGCGCCGATACCGAGGGCCACATTATCGAAGTCACGCCGTCGGGCGAGGCGGTGTGGGAGTACATCAACCCGGTGACGTCGGACGGCATCCTGAAATTCCGGCGCGACAATTGGCCGATGTACAATTCTATTTTCCGCGCCTACCGGTACCACACCAACGATCCGCCGCTGCTTGGCCGCACGCTCACGCCCGGCAGTACCATCACCGGCCGCACACCGTCGTACTACACGCCATGAAAAAGGGCTTAATCATTTTTGTGTTGGCGATTCTGAGCCTCACCGGTCGCGCGTACGAACGGTTGCAGGGGCCGACCGAACTGACCTACTGGGACAAGACGCAGACTTACGACGGCTATACGTTCTTCGGCGCGCAGGGCACGACCTACCTGCTCGACATGGAAGGTCGCGTTGTCCACACGTGGCCGGTCGGCACGAATCCGCGCCTGCTCGACAACGGTCACGTGCTCGACATCACAAATTCGACACTCCTCGAACTCGACTGGAGCGGCAGCAATGTCTGGTCCTGCACGGAATCGCGCACCAATTATTTTCCGCACGGCGACTTTCTTCGCATCTATAATCCAAAGCTTGGAACGAACACCACGCTCTACATTGCGAACAAAGCCGTCACCTCCAACCAGTGCATTGCCGCCGGTTGCAATCCGGCGAACGGCCCGTACAACAACGTTACGGTGGATGCCCTGGTCGAGGTGGACGCCGCTGGCACAGTTGTCTGGGAGTGGTGTTTCTTTGACCACGGTGTGCAGGATTACAGCGCATCCAAATCCAACTATGTCTCCTCCATCTCGAACGCGGCGGGCCGGATCAATCTGAATCTGCCGGGGCGGCCGTTGACGAACGACTGGCTGCACTGCGTTTCTCTCGACTACAACCAGACCCTCGACCAGATCGTCATCACCGCCGAGGGCGGCGAGTTTTACGTCATCGACCACGGCAGCACGTTTACCAACGGTAATCCGTCCGCCAGCATCGCGCTCGCCGCCAGCACGAATGGCAACTTCATTTATCGCTTCGGCGACCCGGCGCGTTACAGCGCCGGCAGCGCGCCGTCGATCCAGTTGAACTGGACCAAGTCCAGCACTGGCAACAAGCAAATCGGCGGCGTCAGCCAGGTGACGTGGGTTCCGACGAACGCGCCGGGCGCGGGACATTTCCTCGTATTCAACAACGGGCAGGATTTGTTTGAGACCACGCCGCAGTCGTACATCTTCGAAGTCAACGGTTACCTAAACTCCAGCACCAACGACACCGGCGCCTACGTGAATCCGCCGAATGCCGGTTACAACATTTGGTCGGCACCCGGCCACGACACCGACAAGGAGAAGAAAAATATTTCGCGGCAGGTCGTCTCGATTTACATGTCGATGGCCAATCAGGCGTTCTTCAGCCACATCGGCGGCAGCGTTCAGCGGCTTCCGAACTCCAATACTCTGGTCTGCGCCGCCAGCGAAGGACATATCTTTGAAGTGACTCCGGCCTCCAACGTCGTTTGGGAGTACATCAGTCCCGTCACGACCAACGGCATCGTTGCCTACAAGCGCGACAACTGGCCGCTGTACAATGCCGTTTACCGCGCGACACGCTACAGCGCCACGCATCCGGCGCTCGCAGGCCGTACGCTGACCGGTGCGAACACCATCGCCGGCAGCGCGCCATCGTACATCTCCGCGCCGACCATCAGTGGCGTCACGCAGAATCCGTCCGCGCCGACGGCCACGAACACCGTCTCTGTCACCGCCACGATCACTAACAGTCTGGCGGTCGCCTCCGCGACGCTGACCTACATCGTCGGCGCAAGCACTAACGCGGCCATCATGACCAACAACGGCGCGCTGTACAGCGCCACGATTCCTGCTTATTCCAACAACACGATGGTGCGTTACTTCATCAGCGCCGCCGACGACTTCGGCAACAGCGCCACCGGCACGCTGTATTCGTACACGGTCTATCAAAGTGTGATCGCGACCGGCGCTGTGCTCACCCAGCGCGTCTCCGGCCTCCAGTTCACCGAAGGGTCGGCCGCAGACGCCGCAGGCAATATCTTCTTCTCGGATGTCACCGCCGACATCATCTACAAATGGTCGCTGGCGAATCAGCTCTCCGTCTTCCGCACAAATTCAGGCGGTGCGAACGGCCTCAAGTTCGACGGCTCCGGTAATCTCCTCGCCTGCGAAGGCGACAACGGCCGATTGGTTTCCATCACGCCGCAAACCAACGTCACGGTGCTGACCGGCACGTACGGCGGCTTGCGCTACAACGAACCGAACGACCTCTGGATTGATTCGTCGGGCGGAGTTTATTTCACCGACCCGGTCTATTTCGGCCACGCCGCTGTGCAGGGTGGAGAACATGTTTATTATCTCAAGCCGGATCGCAGCAGCGTGATCCGTGTCGCCGCCGACATGGTGCGGCCCAACGGTCTCGTCGGCACGTCCGACGGCAATACGCTTTACATTGCCGACTGGGGAGCTGGCACGGTTTACCGCTACAGCATAAACAGCGACGGCACGCTGACGAACAAAGCCGCGTTTGCCGCCGTGAAATGCGACGGGATGACACTGGATGCGGAAGGCTACATCTACCTGACCGAGACCAATGTCCTCGTGTACGCCTCCACCGGTCAGCAGGTTGAGCAAATCAGCATCACGAACCGGCCAACAAATCTCGCGTTCGGCGGCAGCGACCGGAAGACACTCTTCATCACCACGGACAATGGAACACTCTATTCGCTCCAGATGCGCGTCCAGGGAATTCCCCTGAGCGGAGCGACCAATCAGTCGCTGGTCATTACCAACATCACGCAGTCGGCGGCCTCACCAGACAGTCCGGTAACCATCTCAGCGCAGGTTACGGGCAATGTAAGCGTCGCGTCGGTCACGCTCACCTACAGCACCGGCTCCGGCACAGCCACGACGAACAAGGTGTTCTCGGAGACGATGGCCACCAACGGAGTGAAACCGTGGACCGGCGCCGGTTGCGATAACGCATGGATCGTTACAGGCAACTGGTTTGAACAGACAACAAATTGGAACTACGGCACCGGCAACACCTGCGGGTTGCAGTTTAAACAAGGCACCACCAGCCTGACCAACAGCATGCTTGCCACAACCGCGGGTATCACGGCCACCGGCAGTTCCGCCTATGTGGAATTTTACACCTGGGCCAGCGGCCTGACCAACAACACCGGCTGGACCTTCCAGCTTAACGCGGGTACCGGCTACGTCACTCGGGTGAGCGAACTGACCGGCACGAATCACAACTACCAGCTCTATCATTACGACCTCCAGTCCGGCGAACTGGTCACCAATCTGCTGATGCGGTTTCAATTCGCCGGCGGTTTATCGAGCCACCGGATCAGTCTGGATCAGATTTCCCTCAAGGTGATTTCGGCGGGAAGTCTGTCCGCGAATATCGCTATGACATTGAGCAATGGTGTTTATACCGCGCAGATTCCGGCGCAGCCCCTTGGCGCCACGGTATCCTATTACATCACCGCCCTGAGTGCGTCCGGCATCAGCACCGTTGCCGGAGCCAGTAACGGGTTGTCCTACACCGTTAGCAGCGGCGCCAACACCAATTGGAGCATGCTCGCGCTACCGGACACCGGGCAAACCACAAACTTTACCAGTACCTTCGGCGAGGATTCCGATTACACCATTCATCCGCCGGCCTATGTCAGCAACGGCGACGGAACCGTCAGCGACAAAGTCACCGGTCTGATGTGGCAGCAAACCGACGGCGGCGAGATGACGTGGGAAAGCGCCGCCACGTACGCTTCAACCAACAACGTCGGCGGCTACACCGATTGGCGTCTGCCGACGGCCCACGAGTTGTACAGCATCACCAAGCAAGGCGCGATCAACCCGGCGATCAACACGAACTACTTCACCGTAACCGCCGCCCAGTATTGGTGGACACGCGATCAGCGGGCCGACAGCTCGAACTACGTCTGGGCCGTTAACGCCGGTGGCGGCATCGGCGCGCATCCAAAGACCGAGACGCTCAGCGCCGGCGGCAGTTCCCGGTTCCATGTTCGCTGTGTTCGCGGCGCACCCGCGCCGTCGAGCTCCAGTCCGATTCATCACTTCACCAGCAACGGCAACGGAACGATCACCGACGGCGATACCGGCCTGATGTGGCAGCAAGGCGAAATTCCAGCCACGACCAATTGGGAGGGCGCGGTGCAGTACGCCGAAGCACTTTCACTCGGCGGCTACACCGATTGGCGCCTGCCGAACATCAAGGAACTCCAATCCATCAACGACGAGACGCTGACGGCACCTTCCGTTTCCACCGTGTATTTTCCCGGTGTCACCGCGTCACGTTACTGGACGTCCACGAGCATGCATAACTCGAGCAACGAAGCGTGGTATCTCGATTGTCAGTACGGCATCACCACGTACGCCCTCAAGACAACGAACCTGCTGGTGCGCTGCGTCCGCGGCGGCACGACCAACATCACCAGCTCGTTCAGCGCGCAATTCGTCCGCATCCCCGGCGGCAGTTACCTCATGGGGGATCATTTTAACTATGTGGATCCGGTGCACCCCACTGACGAAATGCCGATCCACAACGTGTACATCAGTCCGCTCTACATGGCGACGACACTGGCTACCTGTCGCGAGTATTGCGACTACCTTAATGCCGCCCGCTACCAAGGTTTGGTCGAGGTCCGCTCGAACTACATTTACGCCGTTGGCGGAACCAATATTTACTGCGACACAGTTGCCGCGTACCCGTACAGCCGGATCGAGTTCACCAACAACACCTTCGTCGTCCGCGACAACCGCGACACGCATCCAATCACCGGCATCCGTTGGTTCGGCGCGATCGCATACTGCAACTGGCTGAGCCAGCGCGGCGGTTTCAAGCCCTGCTACAACCTCGATACCGGTGACGTGGATTTCACGAAAAACGGTTTCCGCCTGCCCACCGAGGCCGAGTGGGAATACGCCGCGCGCGGCGGCCAGACCAGCCCGTATCGGAAGTTTCCGTGGGGCGATGACACCAACACAGACGGCACGCTCGCTAACTGGGAAGGGTCGGGCGACCCGTTCGAAGTCGGCACCTATCCGTACACCACGCCGGTCGGTTTTTACAATGGCGCGCTCCGCTACAAGAGCGACTACAACTGGCCCGGCAGCCAGACCACATATCAGACCCGCGACGGCTCCAACGGCTACGGCCTCTACGACATGTCCGGAAACTGTTGGCAATGGGTCAACGATTGGTACAAGACCGACTACTACACCAACTGCGTCACCGGCAATATTGTCACCAATCCGCCCGGCCCGACGGTCGGATCGACGATGCCGGATGGCCAGCCGTGCCGCGGCCTGCGCGGCGGCAACTGGTGGAACGGCGGCGGCCAGACCTACTACGGACATGGCCGCGTCGCCAACCGCGACCCATCCTTTTACCGCGGCCCCGACCCGTACACCGGCCTCAACGATCCGGACGGCCCGTGGTTTCACGTCGGTTTCCGCGTCATGCGTCCCGAGAAAATCGAACAGACCGTCGGCCTGATGTTGAACGCAACGAACGCCTATCCCGGCTACACGCTGGTTTCGCCGATGCACAGCACCAACACCTATTTGATCAACAACGCCGGCCAGTATGTTCATAAATGGACCAGCTCCTACGAGCCGGGCCGCGCCGATTATCTGCTGGAGAACGGCCACCTGATCCGCGCCTGCATGGTCACCAGTGGCGGACCTTCCACCGGCGGCGGAGAGGGCGGTCGCATCGAGGAACGCGACTGGGTCGGCAATCTGGTGTGGGCCATTGACTACTACAGCACGAATTATATTCACCACCACGATTTTAAGGTTCTGCCCAACGGCAACGTCCTTCTTCTTGTGGCCGAAAAGAAAAGCTACGCTGAAGTCCTTGCCGCAGGCTTCAATCCCGCACTGCTCGATTCCAGCATCACGAACAGCGGCGGCTACATGCTTCCCGACTGCCTCGTCGAAGTGAAGCCGACCCGGCCTTATGGCGGGACCGTTGTCTGGGAATGGCACATCTGGGATCATATGATTCAGGACTTCGATCCCGCCAAGAGCAACTACTACGGCGTCGGAGGCGTCGCGCTTCATCCCGAACTGATTGATGTCAACGGCACTGGCATCATGATTCCGCAGTTCTGGAACCACGTGAACGGCATTGACTATAACGCGCAGCTGGATCAGGTGATGCTCAGTATCCGCGGCAACAGCGAGCTGTTTGTGATCGATCACAGTACGACCACGGCGCAGGCCGCCAGCCACACGAACGGTCTCCGCAACAAAGGCGGCGACATTCTCTATCGCTGGGGCTACGCCCAGCAATACGACCGCAGCGCCAGTTCACCCCGGATGCTCTACCAGCAGCACCACACGCACTGGATTCCGACTAACTGTCCCGGTGCCGGCAACATCCTCATCTTCAACAACGGTATCGGCCGCGGCTATTCCACCATCAACGAGATTGTGCCGCCGGTGGATGGTGCCGGCAACTACGCGTTGACCGCCGGCGCCGCCTACGGGCCCGCGACAAATTACTGGCTCTACGCCGCCAACCCCGCGACAAACTTCTACTCCACCGAAATCTCCGGCGCCCAGCGGCAGCCCAACGGCAATACGCTTATCTGTGCCGGGATTTTTGGCGACCTCTTTGAAGTCACCACCAACGGCACTATGGTCTGGCGGTATATCTGTCCAGAAACCGATGCGCCGCTTGCCCAAGGCAGCGCCGTTCCCAGCGACCCGGCCCGACCCGATCAGTTGTTGAACGCCGTGTTCCGCGTCAACCGCTACCCGACCAACTACATCGGCTTGGCCGGTAAAGATCTCACGCCGCGCGGCACGATTGAAACCTACACCGGGGCCTCGACTGACACCGACGGCGACGGGTTGCCTGACCTCTGGGAACGTCTGCACTTCGGCAGTCTCTCCACGGTCGCGTCCGCCACCGACTACGACGCCGACGGTCTGAACACTCTCAGTGAATACGGCTACGGCACGGATCCGACATTATGGTCGTCACCCACCAACGGCATCCCCGACGGCTGGGCGATTGCTTATGGATTAGATCCTACACTGGCGGCCACCGCCAGCCTTACGGGCTCCAACGGCTTCACGATGCTTCAGTCCTACACTGCCGACCTCAACCCCACCAACGTTACTTCGCGGTTGGAGGTTACCGGTCTCACCATTGTCAGCAACGCGGTTCGTCTCACATGGATCGGCGGTTCCAATGCGTGGCAATATCTTGAGTGCTCCGGGAACCTCGTTTCCAATCAATGGAACGTTATCTATACAAACGTTCCGCCTACAGCCGTCACCAATTCTGTTATTCACACCGGCGCAGCCAGCAAACAGTTCTATCGGATCAGAGCGGGGAGGTAATCGTGAAAACATTAGCCATACATCTAAGCGTTGCCCTGCTCGTCGCTACCGGCTTCTGCGCTGAGAAGCCGTACGTTGTTGTCGGTACAGGACAGACAAAGTGTTACGACAACCGTGGTGAGATCGCGCCGCCGAAACTGGGACAGCCGTTCTACGGACAGGACGCGCAGTATCCGGGAACGGTGCCAAGTTACAAAGACAACGGCGACGGCACGGTGAGCGACCTCAACACAGGACTGATTTGGGTGAAGGCGCGCGGCGAAAAAATTTCCTGGGACGCCGCCGTCGCAGGCGCGAAGGCCTGCCGCACCGGCGGATACGACGACTGGCGCCTGCCGACGATCAAAGAACTTTATTCGCTGATCAACTTTAACGGCGGTTGCGCCGGCACGGTGGCGAACTCGACGCCGTACATCGACACAAAATCTTTCGACTTCGTTTACGGCGATGAATCCAAAGGCTTTCGTATCATCGACTGTCAGGACTGGTCGGCGACGGAATATATCGGCACGACGATGAACGGCAATCCCACCGCCTTTGGCGTTAACTTCGCCGACGGCCGCATCAAGGGCTATCCGAAATCCAGTCCGCGCGGCGAAAACAAACTGTTCGTGCGCTACGTTCGCGGCAATCCGGACTACGGCAAAAATGATTT
>JBAXDG010000056.1:0-9632 GCA_037141075.1 Kiritimatiellales bacterium | reverse complement strand
TGGCGACCTTTATCATGGTGTCGCTCTCCATGACGAAAAATGAGGGCGTTCAGGTTGCCTTGCCGACGGCCGGAAGCTCGACCCCGCTTGAGAACAAGGAAGAAGTGGAAAAAGCGATCACCCTCAGCGTTACGGACAAAGGCGATGTATTTTATAACAAAGAAAAAATCACCATGGCGCAGTTGCCGCTGAAACTTCAGACGTTCAAATCCGCTTCGAAAGACCCGAAAGTGATCATTAACGGCGATGCCAGCGCGGACTTCAAGAATGTGGTCGCTGTTCTGGATGAGGTTCGCAAGATCGGCATCGCCAAGGTCGGTATCAACACGGATAAGAAATGACGATTGAATACGGCAGAAAAATAAAAAACGGCCTGTTTATCGGCATTGCCTGTGCCGTTGCGCTGCATGCCGTTATTATTCTGTTTGGCGGAGTATTTATCAAAAGCTCCGGGAATAAGCATAGCGCGCCCCAGCAGGTGGAACTGTTCAGTCAGGATCAGGATATGGTCGTGGAAGAGAAACCTAAAGAGCAACCGATTGAGGAGACCGAAAAAATCCCGGACGAAAAACCGGAGCTGGAAGCCGCCAGTCTCAGCGACATCGAGGCGGAGCTTAGCGGTCAGGCGGCCATCGGCGGCGATTTCGCAGCGACACTGAGCTTTTCTTCCGGGCGCCTCGGCGGCAAAGGCGGCGCCAGCGACGCAGATCAGACGCTTGACAAGGCCTTCAGTCTGTCCGAAATCGACCAGAAGCCGCGCGCCATTATTCAGGCGGCACCCGTGTATCCGTCAGGGATGCAAAAAACCGAAGGCGTTGTCAGCGTCCTCTTTGTTGTCGACCAAACGGGCAAAGTTTCCAATCCGCGGATTGAAAAGTCGTCGCACAAGGAATTCGAGAAACCGGCGATCGATGCGGTTAAGCAATGGAAGTTCGAGCCGGCTATTAAAGCCGGACAGCGTGTGTCTTGCCGGATGCGGATACCGATCCGCTTCCAGCCGAAATGAAATTATGAATAAAAGATTTTTAAATCGTGTTCAGAATTTTTCCTGTGTCGTCATACCGGCGTTCCGCCGGATGCGAACGGTGCTGCTTATTTTCGGTCTGCTGATTTTTGCGTTCGCCGGTGTTTGCCGGGCCGACAGCCAGACGGCACCCGACACCCGAACCCAGTCAGAAATAGAAACCAGCTTCATTTCCCAGTCGCCCGCCGTTCCAGAAAGTTCGTTCCTCACCGCCATCAAGGCGTTTTTCCAGAAAACGAGTCTGGTTTACATTTTCAAGAAGGGCGGGCCGATCATGTGGCCTTTGCTATTGGCTTCCGTTCTGGCGCTGGGCACGGTGATGGATCGCATCTTTTTCCTGGTTTATGAGCGGAAAAACCGAGACCGGAATGCACTGGCGCAGTTTTTTGAAGCGGTTCGGCAGAGCGATCTGGAGCGGGCGGTATCCATCGGTGAGTCATCAAAATTTTATATTGTGCGTACGCTGGGCTACGCCCTGCAGAACCGGGAGAAATCAATTGCCAATGCCCTGCTGTACGCCCGCGAACAGGAGATGAAGCGTTTCCGGCGCGGTATTCCGGCGCTGGATACGATCATCACCTTGGCACCGCTGCTCGGTCTGCTCGGAACCGTCACCGGCATGATGGGCTCTTTCGCGTTGATCGGCGGCGAACTCAGTTCGCCGGGCGCGATTACCGGCGGTATCGCCGAGGCGCTGATTGCGACGGCGTTCGGGCTGGGCATCGCTATCACGTCGCTGATTCCTTTTAATTTTCTTAACACCAAGATGGAAGCGGCTAACACAGAACTTGAATCTGCGGCCACGCAGATGGAATTGCTGATGCATCCGCAGACAGGAATCGAATTTATTCCAGGCGATGTGCCCGTGCAGGATCAAGGCTGGCGCAGTCCGGCAGAATCGCTCCGTCGTTGGCTCGCCGGACGCCTCAGTTTTTTTAAAAGGAAATACACATGAAAAATACAGCAGTTCAGAATCTTGCGTTCTTACCGTTAATTCTTTTGATCTCCCTGACATCGGGTTGCGCGTCATCCAAAGGCGCCGGCGATAAAGCGGCGGCTTCAGCCTCTGTTTCGGGGGAGTTTGGCGGCAACATCTGGAACGATCCGGTGTTCAAAAAACAGTTCATTGCCACCTACGGCATTAACTCCGAAGTCGAACCCCGCGTCACGGCGGAAGAAATTGCGGTTCTGGAAAAAATCCGTCCGTTGATGGCGGAAGACTTGAAGAAAGCAGAGGGGTCGCTGCGAAGACAGATCAAGCCGGAAAGCTCCGCGATTCTGGATTTCACGCTGGGCAGTATCTATTTCCAGCAGGAGAATATGATCGACGCGCTGGATAATTATCTCAAAGCGATAACTAAGTTTCCCAATTTCCGGCGCGCCTGGCGGAATGTCGGCCTCATCTACGTCCGCAGCGGCAAGTATGACGAGGCCATCAACGCCTTTACACGGATGATTGAGCTTGGTGGCGGCGATGCCTATTCGTTCGGTTTGCTCGGATTCGCCTATGCATCCAAACAGGATTATCAGGCCGCCGAGGCCGCGTACCGCAACGCCTTGCTTCTTCAGCCCGATAACACCGAGTGGCGTCTCGGCATCACGCGCTGTGTTTTTAAACAACAGAAGTTCGAAGATGCCGCCACCCTGCTGGAGGTGCTCATTGCGCGCTACCCGGATAAAACCGACTTTTGGTCGTTACAGGCTCAGGCCTATCTCGGCATGAAACAGCCGCTCAAAGCCGCTGAAAATCTCGAGGCCGTTGACCACCTTGGCAAATCGACGCCGGAAAGCCTGCATACGCTCGGCGATATTTATCTTAGCGAAAACCTGATGGATCTCGCTGAGGGCGCTTATGTACGGGCCGTTAACGTGGAGACCAATCAGCCGCTCGCCAGACCGCTCCGTTCCGCCGAGTTGCTGGCGGGCCGAGGCGCAGTGCCTCAGGCAAAACGGGTTGCAGCGCACATTCGGAAGGTTTGGGATAACCGGATGAATGAGGTGGATCGCCGGAAGCTGCTCAAGCTCGAAGTGCGACTCAGCATAGCCGAAGGAGGCAGTAGCGCGGAGACAGCCGGTGTGCTGGAAGAAATCATAAAAAACAATCCGCTTGATGGCGAAGCGTTGATCATGCTCGGACAGCACTATGCCTTACAGAATCAGCCGGATCGCGCCATCTTCTATTACGAACGGGCGGAAAGCATAGAAGCTTTCGAGGGCAATGCAAAAACCCGTCACGCACAGGTGCTGGTGGGTATGGGCCGGTACATGGAAGCTGTTCCGCTGCTTCGCCGCGCGCTGGAAATCAAACCAAGCGACGAAATTTCCGCTTATCTCAGACAGGTTGAGCGCATTTCTAAATCAAAATAGTTCCGTCCGGTATCCGGACGGAACCGCCGTGGGCGGCTCCTAAAACAAACACAAACTTAACGGGGTTCTAATCACCCTCTAACGAGCATCCGTTAAGTTTTTGCGCATGATATACAGTAAGTCCATGCAGAGCAGGGCTGACCTGCACGTTCACAGTAAATACTCCGACCGTCCGAGCGAATGGTTTCTCCGCCGGATCGGTTCGCCCGAAAGTTTCGTGGATCCGCTTGCGCTTTACCGCACCTGCCGTGAGCGCGGCATGGACTATGTCACCATTACCGACCATAACAAAATCAGCGGTGCTCTCGAAATTGCCCATCTGCCGGGAACGTTTCTCTCGTCCGAACTCACCACGTACTTTACGGAAAACCACTGTAAAGTTCATTGCCTCGTCTGGGGTGTCACCGAGAAGACCTTTCGTGATCTCGACGAACTGCGCCCTGACATTTATGACCTGCACCGCTATCTGAACGAGAACCATATTGTTCATGCCATCGCCCATCCGCTGTTCCGTGATAACGACCGCCTTACCGTCGATCAGTTTGAAAAACTCATCCTGATGTTCAAGCGGTTCGAAGGGCTCAACGGTTCGCGCCATCCGCGCGCCGGGCTGCTCGCTCAGGCGGTTTTTGAAAATCTGACGCCAGAACTGATTGGAAAACTCGCGGATAAACACGGCATCGCGCCGACCGGTTCCGAACCTTGGAAAAAGTTTATTACCGGCGGCAGCGACGACCACAGCGGGCTCTACACCGCCGAGGCTCATACGGTCACTCCGCGCGCCGCGACCGTCTTCGATTTTTTGCAGCACCTCGGCGAAGGAAATCATCAGCCCGGCGGACGGGCCGGAACCAGCGTCCGGCTTGCGCACAGCCTCTACGGAATCGCTTATAGTTATTACGAAAACCGTTTCCTTAAAAGCAGCACCGGTAAAGACAATCTGGTCGGCACCATGCTTAAACGAATCGTTGAAAAACCGGAAGCACCGGAAACCGGATTGCGTGCGACGTTTGTGCAGCCGATTCGCCGACTGATTTTCGATCAGAAGAAAAAACAGCTCAATGACATCGAGAAAATGCTTCTGGAAGAAATTATCGCCATTCGCCAGCAGCCGGTTGAAGAAGGCGAGGTCTCTTATCGCGAAGACGACCGTAAATTCAAAGCCGCCTGCCGAATCGGGCATCAGCTCACCTTTATCTTCTTCCAGCGCTTCATCGATCAGATTCAGCGCGGCGGACTGATTGAAAGCATCCAGTCTTTCGCATCGCTCGGTCCGGTTGCGCTGGGTTTGGCGCCGTACCTGACCGCCTTTAAAGTGCAGCATAAAGACGAAAAATTTCTGCGCGACGTCGCCGCGAACTTCCCCGGAACAGAAAAACTTGTCAGTCGCTCCGGCAAACGCGCCTGGTTCACCGATACCTTCACCGATATGAACGGTGTGACAAACACGATTCACACTCTCGCGGCTCTGGCGCACAAGGAAGGAAAGGAGATCACGGTGGTCACCTGTCTGCCCGAAAAACCGGAAGCGGACTTTCCCCTTAAAAACTTCCGGCCCGCCGGAACCTTCCTGCTGGAGGAATACAACCGGCAGGAACTGGTCTATCCACCGTTTCTTGAAATTCTCAACTGGCTTGAAGAGGAGGAGATCGACGAAGTCATTATCTCTACACCCGGCCCGGTGGGTCTTGCCGCGCTCGGCGCGGCACGCCTGCTTAAACTTAAAGTGCGCGGCATTTATCACACGGACTTCCCGCAGTATGTCCGCCACCTGGCCGACGATGAACAAATGGAGGATCTCACCTGGCGCTACATGGCGTGGTTCTACGAAGGGATGGATCGGATCGCTGTTCCCAGCCGGGCTTACCTCGGCCAGCTTGTGGAAAAAGGCTTTGCCCGCGAGAAGCTTTACGTCATGCCGCGCGGCGTTGACCTTGAACGCTTTTCTCCGGACAAGCGGGATGAAAAATTCTGGGCGCAGTTTGGCCTGAACGGTGGATTTAAATTTTTCTACGCTGGCCGTATCTCAAAAGAGAAGAACCTCGAAAACCTGCTCGACGCATTTCGTTCGCTCAACGGCGATGCAACATTTAATGCGCAACTTATTCTGGCTGGCGACGGCCCGCATTTGGAAGAACTCAAAAAGGAATATGCCAATGAACACATTACCTTCACCGGACGTCTCGCCGGCGAGGAGCTTGCACAAGCCTATGCTGGCGCGGACTTCTTTGTATTCCCCAGCCTTACCGACACCTTCGGCAACGCGGTCCTCGAAGCCCACGCCAGCGGACTGCCAGCCATTGTTTCGAGCGAGGGTGGCCCTTGTGAAATCGTCCGCTCGCACAACTCGGGTCTCGTGGTTGATGCGCGCCGCCCCGCTGCGCTGGTCGAAGCGCTCCAACGTGTGCGGCACAATGACGCCCTGCGCGGCGAACTGAGGGAAGGAGCCTTGGCCCGCGCCCGTGACAGCCGCTGGGAAACTGTCCTCGCACAACTGTAAACTCTGCGTTATCTTTTCTTCGATGAAGGAAAGAGTTACAGAACCCGATGTCTGGACGTATGAACTGCCGGGCGGATGGGAAGCGCTGGCTGGCAAGACCGATGCCGACAACGATCTGCTAAGTCTAAAAACCGCTCGCGCCAACGATCTCTGGTTTCATGTACACGGACTGCCCGGCAGTCACGTACTGTTGCGTGGCCCAGAAGGGGAGACGGCCGACAGCGCCACGATCAAACAGGCGGCGGCGATCGCCGCATGGCACAGTAAAGCGCGCGCCGCCGGCATTGTTCCCGTCTCCTGCACCGAAGCAAAAAATGTTTCCAAACCGCGCGGCGCAAAACCCGGCACGGTTCACATCAAGCGTGAGAAGACGATCAAGGTTCGTCCTGCATTGCCGGGCTTGCCGGAATAGCCGAATTTTCTAACACCTGTTTACTGCATAATGATCAGTGTGCGGCGTATCACAACCTGAAGTCGTAGTGAATAACATTACATGAGTTGCCAGTTCACATTTCTTGACTCGCGCAAGAATTGTTTTAGAATACCGTAAATAGCACCCGTAATTAGGTTGATGGCGTTATGAAAAAGAAAAACTCATGTTATAGATTTAGCTGTGTCCCGCGACGAGCGGCGGCAGTTTTCTCACTCTGTGTTTTGATTTCTGTTCCTGGGTTGGCAGCCACAATTTCTTTCAATAACGGGGCGACAGAATGGAACAATGTACAATCCTGGGCGGGAGCTAAGGTTCCCACTTCAAATGATGTGGCGTATTTTAATACGAGCACTGCTTTCACCGCTAACATGAAGCAGAATGAGTCCCTTCTTGGTTTGCTTTTCAACCAAAGTGGTTCCATAACGCACAACGACGGTGACAATCTATTCTATTCTCTCTTCCTTGGTTCCTCGGGTTTAACGGTCACGACGGGAACCGTAAGCATTGGCTCGACCACGGCAATAGGGAAGGTGAACATCGCCCTCGCCGCCGCGCAGTCGTGGACGAATAACTCGGCGGGCACGCTCACGATTCAAAATACGGTCAGTAATGGTGCGCACCTTCTCACGATCGGCGGCACGGGAAATACTCTCATCAATGGTACCATCGGCAACGGAAGTGGCGGCATTACGAAGACCGGCGCCGGCACCCTGACGTTGGCTGGCACGAATACCTACAGCGGCGCAACCACGATCAGTGACGGAACCTTGCAGGTTGGCAATGGCGGAACGACGGGAACACTGGGCACCGGCAATGTCACCAATAACAGCAAGCTGATTATTAACCGTAGCAATGCGATAACGGTGAGCAATCTCATTAGCGGCACCGGTTCGCTGACCAAATCGGGAACGAACACCCTGACGCTCTCCGGCGCGAACACCTATTCCGGCGAGACAAAAATCAGTGCCGGCGCGCTGATGGTGTCTAATACACTGGCTCTGCAAAGCAGCACGCTGAATTATACGAACAACGGCGGCGCAATAAGATTCAGTAGCGGAATTACCGACTACACTCTCGGTGGATTGGCTGGCGATAAAAACCTTGCTCTGACCAACGCGGGTGGAACAGCGGTTGCTCTGACGGTCGGAAACAACGCCAGCAACACGACCTATGGCGGTGAGCTCAGCGCAGGTGGCAGTCTGGTCAAGACCGGCGCCGGAACTTTGACGCTGACCGGCACGAACAGCTACAGCGGAGCAACCACGATCAGTGGCGGCACCTTGCAGGTCGGCAGCGGCGGAACCAGCGGAACGCTGGGCGCTGGCAACGTCACCAATAACAGCCGACTGGCTTTCAACCGCAGCGACGATATCACGGTGAACAATCGCATCAGCGGCAGCGGTACGCTGACGAAATCCGGCACAAACACCCTGACGTTAACCGCGGCGAGCACTTATACGAATACAACTTTTGTCTCGTCCGGTCGGATGGTTGTCAACGGCAGCTTGCAGAGCCATATGATAACGGTTGCCGCTGGTGCCACATTGGGTGGAACCGGCACGGTGCAGGCGGTGACACTGGATCCCGGCGCATTTCTTGCCGCAGGAGGCGATGGTCAAGGCACACTGACTTTCACCGGCGAGATGATTCTATCGGGAGGCTCGACCAATTTCATGGGGATTCTTAGCGAGAGCCTCTATGATGTTGTTAAAGGAACGGGTGCGAATTCATTCACTGCTGCCGGAAGTTTTGTTTTTGATTTCACCGGCAATACGACAGTTACCAATGGCTCAACATTTGCAGTGCTCCAGAACTGGAACTCGATTGCACTCAGCGGAGCGACGTTTTCGACCAAAGGGCTGGATGCCGCATTGTCGGTGGATGCCAGCAAACTGGCCTCAGACGGCATTATAAAAGTGATTCCGGAGCCGACCGCCATCAGCCTGATCGGTTTAGGCGGATTGCTCACATTGCTGAGCAGCCGCCTGCGTCGGAGACGCTAGTTTTCCAATACTTGGAAGCGTTCTGTGTTATTCCGCGCCTTTCCCCGCCTGCAACGCTGTAGCACTGCGGGCAGGTGCGGGCCGATCTTCCGCCTTTGCCAGAGCTTCCGCCGCCGCGCTTTGCGCTATGGCGCGACAAGACGGCGCGACACGATGTCTGGAAAGGTGCATCAACCCTAAAACAGACTCATACAATTCTACCCAAACCCTCATACGCTCCAAACAATCGGGCGGCAGAGTTCCTGCACATAAACCTATTCTGGAGACCTTATGAACCAAGTGATGATCTATCCGCAATTTGAGATGATGTTGCCGAGCGAAGTGCAAGAGGAGGGTGCCTATGTTTTACGTTTTGCACGCAACGAAGAGGATCTTGAGCGCATTTTACGGATGCGCTTTAATATTTTTAATCTGGAGCTGGGAGAGGGGCTTGATGCTTCATACGCCACCGAAATGGATTGCGATGAATTTGACGAGTGCTGTCATCACCTCATGGTAATTGAAAAAGAGTCGGGCGAAGTGGTCGGAACCTACCGCATGCAAACGTGTGATATGGCCGCGAAAGCGAAGGGTTTTTATTCGGATGGAGAATTTGACCTTTCCGCATTCCCCGATGAAATCCGAAATAACGCCGTCGAAATCGGGCGAGCCTGCGTGACCCGGGAACACCGGAATATTCGCGTATTGTTTATGCTGTGGCGCGGATTGGGTATGTATATGCGGCACAATCAGAAGCGCTATCTGTTTGGCTGCTGCTCGTTGACCAGCCAGTCGCCCACCGAAGGATATGCGTTGATGAGTCTTTTGGCTGAACAAAACCATCTCCATCCCACCCTCATGGTTCCGGTGCGTTCCGAATATGAGTGCTATTTGAATGCCGTAGGAAAAGGATCGCTGGAGCCGGTTCATATTCCCCGGTTAATGAAAATTTACATGAATTATCAGGCTAAAATTTGCAGTCAGCCGGCTATTGATCGTCGCTTCAAAACCATCGATTTCCTAACCATTATCGATATTTCGATACTTCCGGAGCAATCGCTTAACTTTTTCTCTAAGCAGCGTTCATGAAACGAATCCGTGTGCTGGCAACCTTTTTCGGGGTTTGGATCCTCGTCGTCCGGTTAGGATTTTTGCGCATTTTGACGTGGCCGCTCGGCTTGATTTACGTTTCGTGGCGTGATTATTTTGCCGCGAAGATGATGCGATCCTGGGGGCGCGGCACCTCACGCATGGTCGGAGCGCAGATTAACGTCATCGGACAACGTCCCTCGGAACCGTGCTTCTTTGTTTGCAACCATTTGAGCT
>JBAXDG010000055.1:0-9685 GCA_037141075.1 Kiritimatiellales bacterium | reverse complement strand
GCTGTTTGGCGAAGCTGGCGGCGGTATCGTTATCCTTGTCTTTCAGTTTCGGGTCAGCGCCGTGTTCAAGCAGGATGTCGACAACCGGCGAGAGACCTTCGGCGGCGGCAAACATCAATGCGCTGAAGCGATCCACGTTATCCACCGCATTGATCTCGGCGCCTTTTTCAAGAAGAAGCCGGACTGCGGCGGGGTAGGGGCCGGAGGATGCAAACATAAGAGCGGTGCGACCGTTGCTGTCGCGCAGGTTGATGTCGGCTCCGGCAGTAAGTAGCGCCTGCATGGTTTCAATATGACCGTCGAAAGATGATAGCATCAGCGCGGTATTTCCGCTTTCGTCTTTCTGGTCGACCGGCATCCCGTTTTTGATGGCTGCGGAAATCTGCTGTGTATCGTTGCTGAAAGCGGCCATTGCAAACGCGGCGATGGCTTCAGCCGTTGGCGGCGCAAGAGGTGCCGGTTTTTTTTCGCAACCGGCGAGTGCGATAGAAAGAGCGAGAAGCAACAGAGTCGGAGCCGTCAGTTTATGCATAAAATCCCCTTGGTTAAGCGCGAACCATAAGGCCCTGACGGTTTGATTTCCAGATTTTTATCTAATGACACGTTATCAGAAGAAATCTTGACTCTGCTCACGCACGGACACGGCGTGGAACCTCAAAAAAGGATCTCACCTTTGCGGTGATCTGCGGCAAGGTCAGCCGATCACAGGTTTCAACCGCTGAAATGGTGATCTGCGGGCCTTTTATTTTTTCAACTTCCTTGATCAGCTCGTGTTTGGCTTCGCCGGGGCCGAAAATATAAACCTCATCGGTTTTGCCAGCCACTTTTTTAATAACTTTCTGGTAGAAAGCGTGAAGTCCGTGCTTGCGACGCTCGTCGGCTGTCTGCTCCTTCACGATCGACTGCGCCACGGAGGTGCCGCCAGCCTTCCAGCCTCCAGACGGACGAAAGTGCTGTCCCACCTCTGATTAACAAGGCAAACTGATGTTTCGTTGTTTTCTATCGAAACCAAAACCGCCTCCCGGTGGTCGATCCATATCCCAGCTATTTTGCTCATCTTGTTTCTCCCTCCTGTGGCGGGGGCCGGGGAACCTGTTTACTGCTTACGCCCCTCCTGTTGGGAGGTATTCTATGCCCGCCCGGCGGAAAAGGAAGGAATATTTGAGAGGGTTTTAGTTGCGCGGCGAGATCAGGAAAACTTTATCCTGACGGCGCGCTTTGCGCGGCAGGGCAAGCGTGACGACATCGTTCGGCTGAGCTGTCTCAGCGGGCTCGCCGTTGACGCGCAGATTCTCGACGGTGAAACGGAGCGCGCCGGTGGTCGGCCCTTCGATCAGAAGCGAGTCGCCGTTTTTAATCGCGTGGCGCCGCACGGTAAATTCAGCGATGTTGGCCTTACTGAAAAAGTTGCTGAGCACGCCGACTTCGTCGCGCTGTTCAGTCGCTTGCGAATCCGCGGCGCCCGCCCACTCGCCGAGTTTTTCGCCGCAATAATAGCCGCCATGCCAGAAACCGCGGTTGAACACTTTGCCGAGCTCGGCGATCCACGGGTCAAATTTTTCCGGCGTGTAGGTTCCGGCGGTCAGCGCGTCGAGCGCTTCGCGGTAAACGCGCGTCGTCACTTCGACATAATCGGCGGAACGCCCGCGCCCCTCGATTTTCAGAACCGAGATTCCGGCGGCGGTGATTTTATCCAGATATTGGATGGTGCAGATGTCTTTGGGCGACATGACGTATTTGTTGTCGATCACCAGTTCTTCGCCGGTTTCTTCGTCGGTGACGCGATAACTGCGGCGGCAGGGCTGAAAGCAGGCGCCGCGGTTGGCGGAGTGGTTGTACTGCGAGAGGCTCATAAAACATTTTCCGCTGACGGCGACGCACAGCGCACCGTGCGCGAACAGTTCGAGGCGGATCAGTTTGCCGGACGGGCCGCGCAGGTTTTTCTCCTGAACCTTTTTCCAGATATTGGAAATCTGCTCGAGCGAAAGCTCGCGCGCCAGCACCACGGTGTCGGCAGTTCGGGCATAAAATTCCAAGGCTTGGAAGTTGGTCACGTTGGCCTGCACGGAAATGTGCACTTCGAGGCCGATGGCGCGGGCGTATTCAATCGTCGCGATATCGGTGGCGATGACGGCGGAAACGCCCGCAGCCTTGGCGGCGTCGCACAGCGCGTGCATCTCTTCCATTTCGCCGTCGTACACAATCGTGTTGAGCGCGAGATAACTTTTCACGCCCGCGTCGCGGCAGAGGCTTGCGATCTTCGGCAGGTCTTCCGGCGCAAGACCGGCGGAGCGGGCGCGCATATTGAGTTTGCCGACGCCGAAATAGACGGAGTCGGCTCCGGCGCGGATCGCCGCCGCCAGCGCCGCTTCGGAGCCTGCGGGGCTCATCAGTTCGATTGCCGATTGAGTACTCATAAGAAATTAACTAAACGCGGATTCATTTCTACAGAAGGCAACAAAGGGTAACGGAGGTGGTAAAACCAATACACAATAGATTTCTTTCCATTCCTCTGTCCTTGGTTTTCCTTCGTTTCCTTCTGTTAAAAATATCGATCAGGTTAATTGTATAGCATGGATTAAGCGTCGGGAGTGTCCACGTTTTGGCTTGGCTTCGCAATCTTGAAGAGTTGCTGTAAAGGAAGCTTACGTTGCAATTATCCCCCTCCTCCGCTACTCTTCGTAAAACGACGTTAGACAACGTCATGTCTGGCGAGATCAGCGGAGGCGGTGGGTCATGAAATGGTCAATTCGAATCGTGCTTGCAGCCGCGGTCACAATCATTGGAGCGAGGGAAGCCATGGCGACTGAAGAGGCGACGTACAGCGTGGCGAGGAAAGATGGTAAGTTCGAGATTCGTGATTATGCGCCCCATATTCTCGCCGAAACGGTTGTGGAAGGAACTCTTGAAGAGGCCGGAAACAAGGCGTTCAGCAGGCTTTTTCGCTATATCTCCGGCGACAACCAGGCGCGCAACAAGGTGGCGATGACCGCACCCGTATCCCAGGAGTCAACGGGAGAGAAGATCAAGATGACCGCTCCGGTCGGGCAGCAGCGTGTTCAGGAAAGATGGGCTGTGAGCTTTATGATGCCGGCAACTTACACGCTGGAAACCCTTCCCGCGCCGGACGACCCCAAGGTTACGCTGCGGCAGGTTCCGGCCCGCCGGATCGCCGCCGTGCGGTACTCCGGTTTCTGGAGCGAGAAGAACTACCTTCAAAACAAGCTGGAACTGGAGTCGTGGATTCACGAACAGGGACTTACCATTGCGGGCGATCCGGTATGGGCCCGCTACAATCCCCCTTTCACCCCGTGGTTCTTACGGCGGAATGAGATTTTGATTCCGGTAGATGCAGGTGCGGGAAAATGAAAAGGATTGTTTGTTTGGTGACCTATTGGCTGTTGCTCCTCGCGCCAATCGCGCTGATTCTGGCGTCCATGCCGCAAAAGCGGCGGCTCATCCTCGCCATTCCGGTCGGAGCGGTCTTGGCCTTTTTCGGTGAACGCGGACTCAAAAAATGGAAACAGCTCTGGCGTGTTTGGTGATGCGATTCGAGCCTGATGCCGCGATTTAGTGGACGGCGCGGTCACCGCCCGCACCCACAGTCTTCTGTAGCCGGGGTCGCTGACCCCGGGAAAGGCACGACGCCTCTCCAAGGCAACCGAGACGGGTGCGATACGTACCGCAGGCGTCCCGCCTGCCTTGTCTCGGACATAACCATTTACAATTTGCCACGCCCAACCCGTCCGGCTACATTCGCGGCGTTGGTTATTTAACCCGTCAAAACTGAAGTAAGGCAAAGAACACCGTTAGGCCTCGCAACACCATGAACACCCTAATCGAATTACACGATTCAAGAGTTGCCGAGATTAGCAAGCGGGATGGCACGGTGATAGTGCATTTCCTGCCAGCTTACCTTCACAAGTCCGAAGGACGTTCAGGAATTGATTCTGGCACTGGTTGGGTTCAGGAAGCCCGACTAATTTTTGCGGAAGCATTCACTAGTGGCAACTTTCCCGATCTGCCATGCGATGTCATAGATGGTGAGTTAGTTGTTGGCGTCGAGAGGCACGATAATGAGATTCCCGTGCCTCTGGCAGTTACAGCGCACACCAAGCTATGCCTCGCCTTCGGCTCTATACACACGGTGACAGTTACGGGACAAGGCGTTCGATTGGAGCTGTTGGGTGAGCCAGAATATGTCGAGGAGTTCAAACCCTAGCTTCTAACCGCACGCAGAGCTCGGGGCGTTCCAATCTTGATTTTGTTATTCCTTGCCAGCCAGCAGGCCGCAGGCGGCACCGATATCTTTACCGCCGCTGTAGCGTCGGGCGACGGGTGCGGCGAGATGAAGACGTAAGGCGTCGCGGAATGCGTGCAATTCTTCCGGCGAGGGCGGGATGAATTTTAAGGTAGGGCAAGCGTCCCGCTTGCTTGAAACGACCGGGACGGTCGTTCTACTTTCAGGATCGTTCACATCAATCAAGTCGAGTTTGACCGGCAGTCCGCGGGTCAATTCGGCCAACTGCTTGGCATCTTCTTCTCCGGTGTTGACGCCGGAAATCATCGTCCATGCCAGCGTGATCCGCTCGCCGGTGACCTGATGGCGTTCGCGGAGCGCGTCCATCAGTTCGGCGGTCGAGTGCAAACTTTCGACCGGCATCAGTTCGCGGCGGAGTTGCGGATCGGCGGATGTCAGCGAGACGACCAGCCGGAACGGATGTTTCTCCGTCGTGTATCGTCGGATAGCGGGCACGATTCCGGCGGTAGAAATGGTGATGGCTTTGGCGGAGATGGCGCCGCCGCACGGTTCGGAGAGAATGCGCGCGGCGCGGATCACCTCGTCGTAGTTGAGTAGCGGTTCGCCCATGCCCATGAAGACGACACCGCGCACCGGATGTTCCGAGTCGTCGCGGATTTTGATGATCTGATCGACCATTTCCCACGCGGAGAGGTTGCGAATGAATCCCATTTTGCCGGTGTAGCAGAACGCGCAACCCAGCGCACAGCCGACCTGCGAGCTGACGCAGACGATATATTTCTGATCTTCTTCGCGGTGCAGCAGCGGAATGCGGACGGCTTCAAACGGTTCCGGTCCGTCGCCGCGAAACAAATATTTGGCAAAGCCGTCCTGCGGAGAAACTTTCTTATCCATGACCGTCAGATTCGGAATCTCCGTTGCGGCGCGAAGAGATTTCAACGCCTTTTCTGAAATCTCGGCCTGCGCATCCGGCAGTTTTCCTTTCCGGATGACAACGGCCTGAATCATCCGCGCCTGCCGGAGCGTAATGCCGAGCTGGCTGTGCAGTTCTTCGGCGGTTTGATTTTTTAAGAGGATAGACATTTGAACCGGATGTTTGAACTTCCGCAGTGTCCAATGTTCGGATAGATTTCACAACCATGAAGAACGCCAAGAGAGTCAGTCTGGTCGCCTTGTTTATCGTCATCGCCTTTTTACCGTCGCTCAGCGCGGTCTTTGTGGAGACCGGCGGCTGGTATGCAGTGGTGCTGGATAAGCCGAGCTGGAATCCGCCGAGCTGGTTGTTCGGCCCGGTCTGGACGATGCTCTACACCCTGATTGGCCTGGCGGGTTATTTTGTCTGGACGCGCGGCAGACGTGAAGACCGGCGCGCGATGTTTACGGTCTATGGCGCGCAGCTCCTTCTCAACGCGCTCTGGACGCCGCTTTTTTTCGGACTGCATCAAATCAACTGGGCGCTGGCCGATCTCGTGTTGATGTGGTTTTTGATTCTGCTCAATATCGGTCTGTTTAGCAGGCAAAGCCGCCTGGCGGCGTGGCTGTTGATTCCGTATCTGCTTTGGGTCTCGTTCGCCGGCGCGCTCAATGCAGCGATTATGGTGATGAACTGATCCGTAAATGATTTTCCAAGGGTTGGATTTTATTCCGCAAGGCGGACGCCGATGCGATAGAACCCTCTGGTTTCGACGGCGTGAACCGTATCGGTCCAGCTGCTCTGCGGCCAGACGATTGAAGTTTCCAATGTTTGGAAACGTTCCGTCAGCGACGGACTCCATTCGATGGTGTAAACGCGGCCCTCAACGGCGTCCCAGCTCAGCACATAGCGGTCGGTCTGGCGGAGTTCAAACCGGGACTGCGAATCCAGCGGATCAAAACCGGCCAGCACTTCCGCCGCGTTGCTCTGGCCGTCGCTGTCGGGGTCGCTGATTGGATCGCCGACGATGCAGGTTCCGACGGTTGCGTCGCGGTGATCGCGCACCAGCATGCCGGTTTGCGTTCCTTCGATCCAGAGCATGACGGTTGGCGCGGCGATGTTGGTGCTGATATTTTCAAAACTGAGCTGCAACCAGTCGCTGCCATCGGCGAGCCCGTAGGTGTTGCCGTAATGCAGACCGGCGAAGTCGTTGGTGACCGTGCTTTCGAGCCGAACGTCCAGTTCCTCCGCAGAGATCTGAAGACCTTCGTCCGGCATCTCGAGATAATTCATACAGCCTTCGTTCCAGAGAAGAACATCAGGGTTGCGGCGTATGGAGGCGGAACGTTCGAATGAAATCTGTTTCCACCACGATCCGTCAGCGAGGTGGAGAATGGTTTCGTACCCGAAGCCGTAGAAATAACCGACGACCGCGCTGTGAATTTTTATGTCGGCAGGCGGAACAAAGGGCTCCACGGTGCAGGAGCCAATGACGATGTCATTGCGATCCAGAAAACGCATCATCTGCTGTCCATTCTTCATCCAGCGCCATGCCGTGATGGAAGCGGCGTTGCTGGAAATAATCTCAGACGAAATCTGTTTCCATGTTGTTCCATCAGCGAGCCGATAGACGTTCTGATAATGCAACCCGGCGAACGTGTTGGTGACGGCGCTTTCCGTGACGGCCAGTTGCGTCACCGCAACGTAGCCGGTGACGTTGGTCACGGTCATCCGTCGCTGATATCCCAGATAATTGGTAATCGTTATGTGCGGACGGTACAACGCGGGTGAGACCGTCTTGGAGCCCGAAACGGTTTGTTGCCAGAACTGTCCGTTGACGAGTTTGAAGATGGTGTCGCCGCTCCAGCCATTAAATTTTCCGACGATTTGCGAACCGCTGGAAACGGTGATGGTGATGGCTGCCATGTTAGTTCCGGCGAGTCCGGCGGCGGCAAATATCGCGGTGTAAACTCCAGCGGTCGGACTGTTCCAGTTCAGCGTGCTGCTGACGATATTCGTTCCGGTTGCCGCCGCAAAGGTGGCGCCAGCGGGCAGGGAAGCCGCCGAAAGCCGGATGACATCGGTGCGGACGGTGTTCACCGCAGTGATCGTCAGGCGCAGGCTGTCGCCGAGAAAGATAAACGGGTTTTCCAATCCTTGGAATTCCGGAACCGGGCCGTGCCTGCCGGGCGTCATGTTGCTGACGGCAGCTCCGGACGTAATCGTCCATTCGGAAGCACGCCAGACATCGTTGGGCTTCAGAATGCTGTTGTTGCGCGCGGCGCGGCTGTCGGTGTACTCCCAGGCCGCGCCGGTGCCGTCGGTATCCGGCTGGCCGTAAATATCAATCAGCGTGCCGTTGGTGTGGTTGCCGCCATAATAGAGAAAGTAGGCATCGTTTCCGTTGCCATCCACACCGGAGCTCATCTGTTGCGGCTGGAATCCGTAGGCCATGTAAAAGTTGGTTCCTTTGGCAATCACGTAGGTGCTGGCGGCCGCAACGGCTCCGGTCAATGGAATGTCACTCCAGTCCGCACCGTTGTTCTGGCGGCTCAGATGCCAGCGGTTCGACGCCAGATTGATGGCGTTTGTTCCAGCGTTGTACAGTTCCACAAACCGGCCGCCGTCGCCGCCGATTCCGTCCGGATCGGCGATTTCAGAGATGAACAGCTGCGGCCGGGGAGTAACCGTGATCGTGACGGTTTCGCTGTCGCTCCCGTCTTTGTCCGTCGCATAAAAAGTCACCGCATAAGCTCCGACCGGCACGGCGTTGCTCCAAGTGAATACGCTGTTCGTAAAGACAGTACCGGTCGGCAGGTTGGTCGCACTCAGCATGACGGGGTCGTTATCGATCGGATCCGAAGCGGTTACGGCAAAGGAGAACGTTCCCATCTCAAGGACATTCCGGTCGCCGATCAGATTCAGCACCGGCGGCTGATTGCTGATGGCGCGGCCATCTTTAACGGATACGTCGTCGACATAAAGAATTCCGGTTCCGCCTTTAGTGAACCGGAAGCAAAGGCAGTTGGACGAAGAGATGCTGATCGTTCGCCGGTTCCACTGCCCGGTGTTTCCATTGAAAGGACTGCCGGCAACTGCTGCCCAGGGACCATTTGTACTGAATCCTTGTTCGACAATAATTCCCGGGTCTGTCGCGGTTGTATATGTCCAGAGTGTCAGGGTTTCCGGTGCGGTAAGAATCGGAGTGATAAGACTATCTCCAGCGGCGTTCAATCTGGCGCTGTAACTGCCGGTATGCGAATAGGTGTCGGCTTGATCAATTGAATTGGTGATCCAGCCGAACGGAGGAAAGATCCCTTCAAAAGTTTCATTCAGGAGCGTTTCCGCCGACGCTGCGCCCGAAAGGGCGCAGGCGAGGAGGCAGGCTGAAAGAAGCCGTTTCATGAACGAGAAGGCCTACCGCGTGGCTTTCTTGTAACCGGAGGCGTTCACCTGATTGGCGGTGACGAAAATCAGCAGGTTGCGTTTCACGCTTTTTTCGCCTTCCGAACGGAAGAGTCGTCCGAGCAGTGGAATTTTTCCAAGGATTGGAACGCTGTCCTTGAAGGTTTCGAGCTGTTCTTTAATCAGCCCGCCCATGGCGATCGTACTGCCGTCTTCAATCGTCACCGAGGTGTTCACTTTGCGGGTTTTAAATATCGGTCGGCGGGCGATCAGCCGGTCGGCCGCACCTTGTGAATCTGCGAGGATATCTTTCACGTCGCCGACAGTCAGGGCATCTGCGGTCAGACTGAACGCATTGGCACTGCTGGTAAAGAAAGGCCAGAGCGTGGCGACGTGCTGTTCGTCAAAGCCGGCCAGCTCGCGGATTTCCGGAGAAAGTTTCAGGTTGATGGTGCCGTTTTCCGGATCGAGCTCGGGAGTCACTTCCAGGATTACGCCTGTTTTTTCCTCCGCATACTCGAGCGGGACAAGGCTGGGCTGGGAATACCGCTCGATTGAGACATCGAAAGCGGTCGGGTACCAGTGCACCTCGCCAACATGAATCGTGGCGGTTTCGCCGCTCTTGGTGAGGATTTTTGGCGCGGACAGCAAGTCGGAGCCCGCCGTGCGCTCCAGCGCGCTAATGACGAGATCCACCGGAGTTCCTTTTATCTTTTGAACCAAAAGTTCGCCGGCGGCGCCGACCAGTCCCGCGCCGGTTGGATCAGCGGCAGCGCCCGCATAGGAATTAAACGAGGTTGTGCGGCCGGCCGTGCTGACGCCGCTGTCAAATGCGTCCTGTCCGCTACGAAGAGTATCGGTGAAGAGTTTCTGCCCGCCGGGCATGCCATAATGGCCGGCGGTCAGTTCGGTTCCGGCGGCCCCAAGCGTCCAGTTAAACCCCAGCTCATCGAGCGCTCCCTGCTCAACCTCGATAAATTTGGTTTCGATTTCAACCTGCCGCGAACGCTCCTCAAGCGCCTTGCGGTTGTAGCGGTCGAGCAGCGCGGTTACTTTTTCAATATGCTTCGGCACGTTGCGCACCAGCAGCACGTTGAATCCCGGAT
>JBAXDG010000054.1:0-9765 GCA_037141075.1 Kiritimatiellales bacterium | reverse complement strand
AGATCATTCGGAGCGCGCACGCCGGATTCCAATCCTTGGATCAGTTCATCAATGGTCGTGCTGACCGTAAAGTTGACCATCTGGACTGGAGCGGCTTCAACACGGCGCCAGGTTTTGGATTTGTCGGCAATTTTTTCGCCGGTTTCCTTGGCCCAGGTATCCAGCATATCGTTGTAATAGAAATTCGCATCCGTTCCGGCGGCATTTTCTGCTGTCACCGGATATTTGCGGGTCCAGTTGTCACCATAAACCGAAGTGCCCTGCACGGCTTCACTGACTTTAACCGTCATGCGGAGCGCAAAGCTGATCATCTGCTTGCCGCTTACCGTCAACGACGCACGGTCAGCCGAAATAATCGAGGCCACCATGATGTAGTCCGCGCCGAGCATTTGACCAACGCGCACGGTGGAACCGCCAGTAAAAACACCGTCAATCAGTCCGGCGCGCTCTTCCGCCGTGGTCACTTTAAAACGGTTGAAACCGGAAGCGATTTCGGCCTGATCCAAAACAATCATCCCCGCCCCGGCCAGCTCGGCGGAAATGCGGTCGCGAACACCGTCAACCATATCGTCCATTCCGGAAACTTTGGTTTGGTTTTTGACAAAGATAGCGATTTTCGGATTCGTAGCCGGAACCTGCGCTGAGGCAAAGGAACCGCACAGACACGCCAGCACAAACAGAGTGATATACTTTTTGATATTCATAGGGTTTCCTTTGTTTAAAAGAGAAAGTTAAGAACCGGCAGGAAAGGAATGTCGCTGTTGTCGATCACATTGACGACACCAATCTGGCATCCCCGCATAATACGCGTATGATTGACCACCCCGATCTGAAGTCCGGACATATCATCGGCACCGTTGAAAAGACCGATTTGCAGCGCACTAACCTGATGAGAAACAACATTCACCAACCCGACCTGAAGTCCGGTAAAATCCTTCTCAACATAGTTCACTACAAAACAGGCTTCCAGTCCGATCACATCGCCCGTTGCATGATTCACCAGAACACCAGCATCCACTCCGGTTAAATTTCTGCACTTGCCATAAAAAAGATCAACACGCAGCCCGCAGACATCCCATTTTTCAGACGGAGCCTGTGCGGGGTTAAACCAACCCATCATGACAGGCGTCATGGGAGCCGGTTCTTCGGCGGAAACGGTTTGACTGCCGGCAACCAGAGCCAGCGCGACGACCATCATCAACCACATATTCTTCATACTATTCCTCCCGGAGTTCGCAACGGACAAAACGACTTAACTGCCGCACATTCTGGGAACACACCCCCTCCAAAACAAGAAGAAAACAGAACCCCAATCACGTATTTCAACTGGAGGGACGCGCTCCGTCGCGTCCGTTTTCATAGAATTGTGCGGCCACGACGGAGCGTGGCCCTCCATCACAATATTGAATAATTTTGCGCCTTCGCGTCTTTGCGAGAGATGCCTGTGAAAGCCAAAATGTCGGATTTCGATTTGCAACCGATAATCGAACGATTAAAGTGCCTCGCAAGAAGGGAGAGCTAAACCAACTCCCTTCAAGGAGGTTACATGAAGAAGTTTATTCCCGCGTTGCTTATCGCCAGCATTCTGTTCACCGGCTGCACCGGCCCGTTCGCCCTCACCAAAAACCTGCACAAATGGCAAACCAATGTATCCGATGATCTTTGGGCTGAGGAAGGTGTATTTCTCGCCTGTGTAATCATTCCGGTTTACGAGGTTTGCGTTCTAGGCGACGCCATTATTTTCAACAGCATTGAATTCTGGGGTGGTGAAAACCCGATTCAAAGCGCCTCCGCTCCAACAGGTAATGAGATGTGCCTGCGCAGTGTTGCTGAACAAATGTAGTCAAAAAACATAAACGAAAGGTTCATCATGAAGAAGTTGTTTGGTTTGTTTATTCTGGCCGCCCTGTTTACGGGCTGCGCCACACAGATGCCGATTGGTATAATCCACACTGATAACACCCTGCCATTGCAGGTGGGCGATGCTTCTGCCAAGTGCAATAAGGTAGGGACGGCCACCAGTCGATCCTATCTGGCATTGATCGCCGTCGGTGACAGCAGTATCAACGCGGCTGCCAGAGATGGAGGAATTACCAAAATCAACCATGCGGATTGGAAAGTGAAAAACATCCTCGGCTTTGTCGGCGAGTACACCACCACCGTTTACGGAGAATAAGAAGCGCTTGCTCCAACGCAAAGCCGCTCTGGACTCCGGAGCGGCTTTTTTTACTTTCTTGTGACGCAGAGTTGAAAAAGGGGGAAGTACCACAGTCCACCCCCGCCAGAGACAGGGAAAGTAGCGCGAGATCTCAGATCATTGATATATCGTTTTCCCGGGCGGTTCGTGCCCGTGAACCCCGCACAAAAAAGAACTTTTATCAGAGGGTTTCCTGGCTTGCAAATAAAGAGCTTGATATCCAAATCTCGGCATACTACTAGTAATGTTATAAGCGAACGGGAGCGTTAAACTGCGGAATAAGGAGAATGAAAACATGCAAAGCCACAGCCAAAAAAATATGACGGTCAAGTTCCGGGTTGTATGGATGATGATGACGGGTTTTGTCCTTATGCTTGTGTGCGGTTGCCAAACGGCAGTGCCACTTGAGCTAGGAAACCTCCCTCCAGCCAAAAGGACTATCTGTAAAGAATTGGTCATGCTGTCCAAAGCCACTGACGCGAGAAAGACCCCGTCTGATCAAGTTGGTCGGCACACCATCAGCGTATTTATGATTCCTGGTCCAGGGGTCTTTACTTCGTGTGGACATGTTGAGGATGTGATCGCGGCCCACAGCAAGATCGGCCTGGAAAAAGCGGGCTATTCGGTTTCCACCGTCGAACACTTGGAGGATGCAAATGGACCGGTACTGACAGTCCAAATCAACTACATACGTAACTATTGTTTTACCTGGCTGTATCCTCTTGGGGTGACATTCGGGAAAATGCAACTTTCCTTAGTCCTTTTTAACCAAGAAAAGGAAGTGCTTTGGAAAACAGATCTTAAGTCCAGAAGCGGTTTCATGCCATCCCTGTTTTATATGTCTGGATTTGGGACTGCAACCAAAATGCAGGTGACCTCAAGTGTTGAAGAGATTATGACCGCGTGTACTTCCCCAGAATTTCTTGCTGCTCTGGACGCAAAAAAATTATAACGGGTTCATCATTGTGGTCACACGGAAGGACTGGCTTGCATGAGTTGCTTAATGATTCCGTTGCTGGTTGTCTCCTGCCTCTTATGCTCTTGCGCGCTTATTGTTGACAATGTGGTCGATGCAAGAGCACCCGTCGCACCAGTTGCATCCTCCCCTCATCCAATAATGCGTTCGACTGGGGGGCAAAGTGCCGCACTAGCGCCATCCGCCTCGATGGATGAATTTCTTGAGTCTCAGACACTCAGTCCAGCCACAGGGCCCGGCACGGGGTTGGCATTAATTATTGGAATAAATAAGTATGAGCAAATGGGGGAATTGAACAACTGCCGTCAGGATGCCATCGAGTTGGCGAGGTTATTGGTTCAGCGCGGCGGCTACAGGCCCAACCGCGTAGTGCTTATGACTGACGCTGGGAATAACGCTGAGGGCCGCGCCTCCTATGCAGCCCTGACCCGCCGTATCGAGCAAGTCTGCAAGCTGGCGAAACCCGAGGATGTTCTCTTCATCTACTTCGCTGGACATGGGATCACGGCTAATGGACAAGGTTACCTGATACCGGCAGATGGAGGGGAACCTCGGACAAGCATCCATGTATCTTGGTTGCAAGACCAAATTAAATCGAGCCCTGCAAAGGCGAAATTCCTAGTCATGGATGCATGTCACAGCGGAACGGCCGTGCGCGGAGTGGAGGGAATATCCCCTTCCCTGATGTGCCGAGATGGCCTCATAACCATGACATCCTGTGCAGACGCTGAATTGTCATATCCCAACGGCGAGCATGGTGTTTTCACGGAATATTTACTCGGCGGTTTAAAGGGAGTTGCAGATAAAAACCAAGATGGAAAAATCACCAACATCGAACTTTTCCAGTATGTACAAGATAAAATGGAGTCGTGGTGCATTAAGACAGGCAAGACACAACGACCGCAGATGTTCCCTCTGACGGGAACTGAGATACCTCTCTGCATCGTTCCCCAGAATCAGGGCGTAAAAGTTCCTTGATGCTATGGCCCCAGCAACGCACATGGCGCCAAAAAAGCCCCAGTTGCGCCGCGACGGATTCCGGAGTGTGTGTTTTTAACTAGATCGGTGAAAATTTTGCGCTTTACGCACATCCCCATCGGGACTACAAATCGCCCTGCAAGTACAGGGAATGCATGCCGTTGGGCTTATTAATTGGAAGGAGTAGGCGATGATCAAAAGTTCGGTATATTTATCGGTAGCAGTTTTAGTGACAATGCTGTTTTCTATGACAGGCTGTGTTACAGCACCGTTCGTTCCGCCCTCTGGCATGGTTTTTACGCAATTTACCGCACCGCTCGATGTTGACTTTGAAAACACAGACATGAGCGGAGTGAAAAAAGGAACTGCTGATACCATCAGTATTCTTGGTCTTTTTGCCTTTGGTGACGCCAGTTCACAAGCGGCTGCTCAAAACGGTGGTATTACAAAGATCGTTCACGCCGACTACGAATATTTAAACATTCTTTTTGGGATTTACCAGAAAACTACCGTCATCGTTTACGGGAAATAAGGGCGCCCGTTATGAAAACAATCATACTGGCTATGCTGGGCATAGGCCTGCTGGTGTTTTCCGGATGCGTTGCCCCTAAGTCTGAATTCGTCCCGCCGGGCGGCGCTCTCTTCACCAGCTATAAAGCTCCGTTGCTTATCAGTTATGACGATGCGGCGGTTAGCCAACACAGTGGAGAAGCATCTGCTTCTTACTTCCATGACTGGGTACTAACCGGTCTGGATTTGGCATGGAATGACTGCTCGTTAAATACCGCAGTGCAGGACGGGAGGTTCACCAGGGTTGGCTCGGCGGACTATTCCTTCTTCAGCATACTTGGAATCTACGCCCAAACCACCGTACATGTTTACGAAGCACCGTCAGTCGCAGTCAACTCAGGCGCAAAACCAGTAACGGCTGTGCCGACGGCTGGCAATATGCTGCTAAAAGAACAACCGGGCACACCGCTGTTAAAAAATAATCCGGTAAAAGCACAGCCGACCGTTGCATCGCCCAAGGCGGCGGATACGGCAACTCAGTTGAAAAAACTGCAGGAACTGAAAGATGCCGGCTTACTGACCGAAGAAGAATACCAAACGAAAAGAAAGGCTCTTGTCGGACAGTTATAGTTTCCACAGCTACGCGAAAAATTCAAAAGCCGCTCCGGACTCCGGAGCGGCTTTTATCTTTTCCGCTATACCGTTGTGAACATCACAGTTGCCCGACAAGCTCCTTGCGCTTGTTTTCGTATTCCTGTTCGGTCAACAATCCCGCTTCCTTTAACTCCTTGAGATTTTTCAGCTGAGTCATTGTATCAACGGTTGTTGCTGCGGGCGCGACGATTGCCATCGGTGCCTTTTGTTCCAAACCGACTTTTGTTTCAGCGGTAACTGGAGCAGAAACAACTGGTTTAATATCGCGGAAGAACTGCTTGTACACCTCGGCAAGCATTTCGCTGTAATTGAAATCGTTCTTCATCGTATAGAGGAATGATACATTTGATCGGGGAGTCGCCTGATAGCTCTTTGAAAACATAACCTTATCAGTTTTTGAGTCCACGCAACTCAGCTCTACTGTCAGTTCGTTCTTAGTATGCGCTGCCGGCAAGCCGAAGAACCACAGAAGAGGGCCATATGCGCTAAACCCGTACGAAAAGATTTTTCCCTCATATTTCGTATTGATGATTTTACCTTGGATAAAATAATCGCTGTTGCCTTTGCGGTAGTCAAAGTAGGCTTCTTTGAATACACCGGCCTTTCGCGATTCCTCGGCAAGCGCTTTTGCGTAATCTTCAGTCGGCTTGTAATTAAGCCACATGCCGGATGTTATATGCATCTGAACGCCTTCTGGGGTATTGAAATCAGCCCACCCGTACGGCATTAATGGTATCAGATACATAGCTATACAATTTTTATTCTCATTTTTTCGAGCATCATCGAATGGAAGCACAGCGGCGGTCTTTGTTGAACCGGACTGGGTTGACGAATAGGCATTAGGCTGATAAACCCAAGCCTTCTGACTCGCACAACCGGTAACAATAGTCACCATCATCAGGGGGATAACAATGGACAGTCTTTTCATGCTTTCACCTCGTTTTTTGTTATTAGATCACCAATGCGATTCGGGCCGTCGTGTCCCTTCCGCAATTTTGTGGAAACTAACAGGTATATTTACCCTCTTAAAGAGAAAAGTACTAAGAGCTAATAGTCCACGCGCCAGAGGAAGAGACCTAGCGGGCGGACGGTCGGCACTTCGTTGGTGCGGGTGCCGGTTTTGAGAAACCGTTTGGCGTCTTCCGGTTTCAGTTCGCCGATGCCGACGCGAAGCAGAAAGCCCGCGATACTGCGCACCATTTTATAGAGGAACCCTTCGCCGACGACGCAGATCGTTACGTCCCCTTCTCGAGTGCGGCTGACGGTCACTTTCGTCACCGTTTTGATCGTGCCCTCAACCTCGCGCTTTGGATTGGCGGTGAAGGCCGCGAAGTCGTGTTTGCCGACTAAATATTCGGCCGCCTTACGCATCGCCGCGATGTTCAGCTTGCGCCGTTCGTGAAGGCGGTAGAGCCTCAGTTCCGGCGGAACCGCTTCACCGTTCCAGATCAAGTAGCGGTATTCTTTGCTGACGGCGTCGTAACGGGCGTTGAAATCCGGCCGCACCTTTTCCATCTTCATAATCCGCACGTCATAACCCAAATGAGCGTTCAGCCCGTTCATAAACCGTCCGGTGTCCACCGGATCCTTCAGATCAAAATGGGCCACCTGCCCTTTCGCATGCACTCCGGAATCGGTCCGGCCCGAATGGTGAATACGAATGTGCTTCCCCGTCATCTTTTCGATGGCGCTCTCGATTTCGCCCTGCACGGTCGTCTTGCCCGGCTGCACCTGCCAGCCGGCATAATTCGTCCCGTCGTACGCCACGGTTATTTTATATCGCTGAGTCACGGGAATACATTTAACAGAAGGCCGCTAAGACCGCGAAGAGATTTACCCACGAATCACTCGAATGGGCACGAATCAGGTGCAGAGTTTTTGGACAGGATCGCGGGATTAGCGAGATGACAGCCAGAGCATATCGAAGGGAATCGAAATCCGCCGCAAGCGGAGTTCCGCAGGACGGAACCGTATCCGGAATAAAACGGAAAAATGAGAACACGTTTTCATTTTTCTGTTTTTTGCCGGAACATTTCGATTCACTTCCCCATTCGTGATTATTCGTGAGATTCGTGGGGAAAAATAAGCTGGCGAAGCTGGTGGTGAAAAAATCCCTTTTTTATATTCCTCTATTCCAATATTCCATCTCTCTGTTACTCTCCCCCGCATGTTCCAATACCAGCAGCACAAACAGTATTTCGCCCAGATCGCCTCGGGATTTGAGGAGATTGCCGAAGCCGAGCTCAAAAGCCTCGGCGCGACCAACATTATCGCGGCTTACCGCGGCCTCCACTTCGAGGCCGATCCGGCGACGCTTTACCGCATCAATTACACGGCGCGGCTGATTGTCCGCGTCCTCGCACCGCTGGTCACCTTCGATTGCCACAGCGACAACTACCTCCACCAGACCGCGCTGAAGCAGGACTGGAGTCAGTTCATGACGGTCAACGATACCTTCGCGGTGCATGCGGTCACATCCAACACGCCGTCGCTGACTCACTCGCAGTACGCCGCGCTCAAAGTCAAAGACGCCATCTGCGACTTTTTCCGCAACAAAGAAGGCGGACGGCCCAACGTGGACATCCAGAACCCCGATCTCGGTATTCATCTGTTTATTCGCAACAGCCGTGCGACCATCAGTATCGATGTTTCCGGCGGCTCGCTCCATCGGCGCGGCTACCGCACCGTTTCGGTCGAAGCGCCGATGCAGGAAACGCTGGGCGCGGCCATCATCCGGCTTTCTGAATGGGACGGCGAACGTCCGCTGGTTGATCCGATGTGCGGTTCCGGCACCCTACTCTGCGAAGCCGCCATGCATTATTGCCGCATTCCCGCCGGATTCCTGCGCAAACAGCGCTGGGGCTTTGAGCGTCTGCCTGACTTTGATTCCAAGGCCTGGAAAAAAGTCAAAGCGGAAGCCGACGGCTTGATGCGGCCCCTGCCCGCCGGACTGCTTCTCGGAAGCGATATGAACCGCGATGCCGTCCGCGCGACTCAAACGAACCTGAACAATCTCCCCGGATGCAAAGACCGTTTCCAATGTTCGGAAAAAAATGTCTTCGATTATCCAACCATTGGAAACAGTACGATCGTCGTCAACCCGCCCTACGGCGTGCGGCTCGGCGACCGCGAGTCGGCGGAAGTTCTGATGAAAGAGCTCGGCGACTTTTTTAAACAGCGCTGTACCGGCTGCACGGCCTACGTTTATGCGGGCGACCGCCAGCTTCTCAAAAAGGTCGGTCTCAAACCGGAGTGGAAAAAAGAACTCAATAACGGCGGGCTCGAAGGTGTCCTCGGAAAAATCGGCCTCTACGCCTCGCCGAAAGTCGTAAAATGAGAACCGTTGCGGAAGTTGACTGGGAAAACTGGAATCCCAAAGAGCGGGCGACGCTGATGTTTATTCTGCAGAACGGCCGGATGCTGCTCATTCATAAAAAGCGCGGCTTCGGCGCGGGCTATTTTAATGCGCCCGGCGGACGGCTCGAAGCGGGGGAAACTCCGCTGGAGTGCGCCGTACGCGAAACGCAGGAAGAACTCTGCATTACTCCGCTCGATCCGGTGCATGCCGGAACGCTGATGTTTCAGTTCATCGACGGACACAGTATTCACGGCGAAGTGTTCACGGCCACAGAGTTTGAAGGCACACCGACCGAAACCGATGAAGCCATTCCGCATTGGTTTCATATCGATGCTCTGCCTTGGGAAAATATGTGGGCGGACGATCCGGTCTGGTACCCGAAAATGATCGCCGGCGAAAAATTTATCGGCCGTTTCACCTTCGACCACAAAATCATGCTCGACCACCGATTGGACTAAACAAATGAGAAATAACGATATTCTGCGCCGCCTCCGTTACACCTTCGACTTGAAGGATTCAAAAATGATGGCTTTGTTTGCTCTGGCGGGACATCCGGCCCCATGGGAGCAGATCAACGCCTGGTTAAAAAAAGACGATGATCCGGCTTATCTGGAATGTAGCGACGCCCAGCTGGCAACTTTTTTAAACGGGCTCATCATCGATAAGCGCGGCAGAAAAGAAGGCCCGCAACCCGCGCCGGAAACTTCTCTATCGAACAACGTCATCTTGATGAAACTGCGGATCGCGTTGAATCTGAAGGCCGAAGATGTGCTGGAGATTATGGCTCTTGCTGACATGCCGATCAGCAAACACGAACTCAGCGCGTTTTCCCGCAAGCCGGATCACAAACACTACCGCGACTGCAAAGACCAGATGCTGCGCAATTTTCTAAAAGGCGTGCAGGTTAAATATTGCTCTAAGCAGAGCTAAGTAGAACGAGCGTCTCGCTCGTTTCTAAGCAAGCGAGACGCTTGCTCTACATTGTAACCGGAAGAAAGATGGAGAAGGTGGAGCCTTCGCCGTAGCGGCTTTGAACGGAAACGGTTCCGCCGTGCGCCTGAGCGATGTGTTTGACGATGGAAAGCCCGAGAC
>JBAXDG010000053.1:0-9973 GCA_037141075.1 Kiritimatiellales bacterium | reverse complement strand
GTCGCATTCGTGCGCTGGCCGACACCATGCCGGAGAGCGATATCCGCTATGAATTCTCGCCCGAGGAATTCACCGACACCGATCTGCCGTTCTGTCTGGAAATGTGCAAAGCCGTCTACGACGCATGGGGTAAAGCGACGCCCGAAAAGCCGATGATCCTGAATCTGCCTGCCACCGTTGAGCGCCGGCCGCCCAACCACTACGCCGATATGATCGAATGGTTTATCGCAAATTTCCCGCATCGCAACTGTGTGAAGATTTCTCTGCACGCCCATAACGATCAGGGCATGGCGGTCGCCGCCACTGAACTGGCGATGATGGCCGGTGGAGACCGCGTCGAAGGAACGCTGTTTGGACATGGCGAGCGCACCGGAAACGTTGACCTGGTCACTGTGGCCAATAATCTGTTTTCGCGCGGCATCGACACCGGCTTGGATTTTTCCAACCTGAACGAAATTGCCGTGACCGTCGAACGCCTGACCGGCATGCCGGTTTACTACCGCCAGCCTTACGCCGGCGAGTATGCCTTCACGGCCTTTTCCGGTTCGCATCAGGACGCCATCAATAAGGGCATGCACCGTCTGGAAGAGGCGGCAAAAGCCTTCGGCATGAAGTGGAAAGTGCCTTACTTGCATGTCGACCCCGCCGATCTGGGCCGCAACTTCGAGAAGCTGATTCGCATTAACTCGCAGTCCGGCAAAGGCGGCATCGCCTGGGTGCTGGAGCAGGACTACGGCATTCAGATTCCCAAAACCATGCAGCCCGAACTGCGCGAAGAGGTGCAGGTTTACAGCGAAGCCGTCGGACGGGAAATTTCCTCGGAAGAGGTCTATAACGTCTTCCGTGAAAAATTCGTCAATCCGGCCGGCCCTTATGAACTGGTCGGCTACTGGCCGCGTCCCGACGACAAAGACCCGACCTTCATCCACGGTGAAGTCCGCGTCCGCGTTAGCGGCGTGGAAAAAACTGCCGTTGCCGACGGTAACGGGCCGATCTCCGCCTTTGTCCATGCCGTACGCGGCATCGTCGGCATCGACTTCAGCGTTGACGACTACCATGAACAGGCTGTCGGCAAAGGCGCCGATGCTCAGGCGCTGGCCTACGTTCCCCTGAAGCTGGAAGGCAACGGCATCGTCTTCGGTGTCGGCTCCGACTCCAACATCGACCAGGCCGCCGTTCGCGCGATCATCGCCGGTCTGAACCGCATCGCCGGGAAAAAGAAATGAAAAAACTGGCAGTCCTCGGACATCCTATCGGCCACACGCTGTCGCCGGTTATGCACAACGCCTCCATCAAGGCGCTGGGTCTTGCCGCCGAGTATGAATACGGCAAACTCGACGTTCCTCCCGGCGAACTGATGGCGCGGCTCGCGCAGCTTCCTTCCGAAGGCTATGGCGGCGTCAACCTGACGATTCCTCTGAAGGAAGTCGCCTTCCAAGGATTGGAAAAACTGGCGGACAGCGCCCGGATTCTCGGCGCGGTCAACACGGTTGAATTCACCAAGAACGGAATGGTTGGCCACAACACCGACGGCTACGGCTTCCTCAAGGCGCTCGATGAGGCTTTTGGCAAAACGGTTCAGGACGATTCCGTTTTTGTGCTCGGTTGCGGCGGGGCGGGGCGCGCCGTCGCGCTGATGGCCGCGCTCAACGGCGCAAGGTCGCTGACGCTGGCTGATGTGGATGCCGCACGTATCGCCAATCTGACGGCGGAAATTCACCGCATTTCTCCAAAGGTTGGAATTTTCCAGTGTTTGGAAAAGCCGGAGCAGATCAAAGTCTGCCGCGAAGCCGATCTCGTCATTCAGGCTTCGCCGGTCGGCATGAAAAAAGACGACCCGTCACTTCTGCCTAAAGAAGCTTTCCGTAAAGGGCAGCGCGTCTTTGATTTGATTTACATGTATCCTGAAACCGCCTTTCTCAGTGCCGCTAAAGCCTCCGGCGCGCAGATTGCCAACGGCCTTGGCATGCTGTTGCATCAGGGTGCGAAAGCTTTCGAAATCTGGACGGGGATCAAACCAAGTGTTGAAGCTATGCGCGACGCATTAGAAAAGGCGGTGTACTCATGATGGCAATCTGGATGATTTACTGGTCGACGATCATTTTGGCCCTAGGTCTCTGCTTCGGCAGTTTCCTCAATGTCTGCATCTGGCGTATTCCGAAAGAAAAATCCGTCGCCTGGCCGCCGTCGGCCTGCCCGAAATGCGGAACCCGCATCAAAGGATACGATAATATTCCGGTGCTGAGCTGGCTTCTGCTCCGGGGTAAATGCCGCAGTTGCAAAGATCCGATTTCTGTCGGCTATCCGCTGATCGAACTGCTCACGGGACTGTTCTTTCTCATCATCTGGCTTATCTATGGAGTCAGCCCGATTACACCCATCTATCAGCTTGCTGTGTTCGGGCTCCTGCTCGGCACCTTCATTGATCTCGAAGAAATGTGGCTCCCCGACCGCGTCACTATCGGCGGCATGATTCTCTTTCCGCTGCTCAGCATGATCGCTCCCGAACTGCACGCCGCCTCCGGGTGGTTCGCTGGCCTCAAGGCTTCTCTCATCGGCCTCGCTGTCGGCTTCGGACTTTTCTGGGCGATTCGTGAGGCGGGGACCGCCGTGTTCAAAAAAGAGGCGATGGGATTTGGCGACGTCAAACTCATGGGAATGCTGGGTGCACTGCTCGGCTGGCAGGCGGTGATTTACATCACCTTCTTTTCCGCACTGGCGGGTGCTGTCATCGGCACAGGCTTAATCGTCATGAAGAAAAAAGAACTCTCCAGCCAGATTCCCTTTGGGCCTTACATCGCGCTCGCCGCCTTTTCCTGGATACTCGGCGGTTGCCGTCTCTGGAATATCTATCTCAACCTCATGGGCTTCTGATTTTTCAAACCATAGACCGGACAACTCATCCGGTGCGAAGGGCGGTCTGGATTTTCATCCAGGCCGCCTTTTTCTTTGCGGCTGAAATCGAGGCGTTGGCCGGACTGGTTGAAGGTAAGGCCATCAATTTCAACTCCCGGTTGAGGTTGGGCAGAACCAGTTTGCGGAACAGCGCATCGGCTGTGCGGCCGTTGAAAAAGACCGTATGAATCTGCGGTGCGACTGCAAACAGCGCGGCGAAATCGTTCGCCACTGCATCGGTCATATTGGAGTCGAGGCTTCCTTTGCGGCGGCAAGTGTGCGCCACGTCCCAGAGAGCGATGCCGTTCTTCCGCAGAACCTCCAGTCTCTTTTCGTACGGCAATTCACGGCTCGCGCCGAACAAAGCGCCCATTACATCCCAGAACAGATTGCGCGGATGAGCGTAATACTGCTGCTGTTTCAACGACTCCACGCCTGGCATCGAGCCGAGGATCAGCACCCGCGCATTACGGTCGGCAGAAAACGGGAAACTTTTAATTGTAGTCATTTTATCAATGTGGAAGCGGCTTCCAGCCGCTTCAAACGCGGCAGGGATGCCGCGTCCACCTTAATCCAAAAACTGTCCGTTACGGTTGCCGGTCAGCTTTCCGTTCTCGATCGTCAGCGTGCCGTTGACGACCAGCGCGTCGATACCTTCGGAAAGCTGATGCGGGTGTGCGTAGGTGGTGTTCTTTTTGATCTTCGCCGGATCAAACACCGCCACATCGGCAAAGGTTCCTTTCTTCAGCACGCCGCGCGCTTTCAGGCGGAACTGTTCCGCGGCCAGCGACGTCATCTTGCGGATCATCTCAGGTAGGGCAACCGTCTTTCCGTCGAGCGAAGCGCGCAGCAGCTTGGTGAAACTGCCGTAGGCGCGCGGATGCGGATGATCCTTGCTCAGAATGCCGTCCGGTGCGCGGATTGATGCGTCGCTTCCAATCATCACCCACGGCTGCGCCAGAATCTTCCACATATTCTCCTCGCACATGCCGAAGAAAATCCCGCCCGTGCGTAGCTCGTCCTTTTCGATAATATGCAGCAGCGCATCGATCGGTTCCATGCCGAGCTCTTTGGCCGCATCCGGCAGAGCCATCCCCTTGAACTGCTGAAGGTCGGGATGCTCTGTTGAGCCGATCATAATGACTCCAAAGCCGAACTCGCCGCGTCCGACGATAACTTCGTCTCGGATTCGCTGGCGCGTTTCCGGATCACGCAAGCGGCCGAGCACCGCCTCCTTGCCGTCGTAGAGCGCCCAGTCGGGCAGGGTAATATCGAGATCGGTCTGCGCGGCAATGAAAGGATAACGGTCGGCGGCGACTTCAAGGCCTTCGGCGCGGGCGGTTTCGATTTTTTCCAGCGCAGCACCCAGCTTATGCCAGTTGGCCTGGCCCGATGTTTTCAGGTGCGAAATCTGCACCCGCGCGCCCGACGTCCGACCGATCTTTAGCGCTTCATCGATCGCTTCGAGCAGTTGCTTCCCTTCGCTGCGCATGTGCGTGGTGTAGATTTTTTTTCGTTCGGCGCAGACCTTCGCCAGCGCGATGATTTCGTCGTCCGGTACAGCGGAGGCTGGCGGATAAATCAATCCGGTGCTCATCCCGCACCCGCCTTCGTCGAGCGCCTGTTCGAGCGCCTTGCACATTGCTTTGAGCTCGTCCGGCGTCGCGCCGCGCGGCTCATAGCCGCAGATGCCGCGGTGCAGCGTGTTATGGCCGATCAACAGCGCCTCGTTCACGGCGGGCTTCGCCTGATCAAAAAGTTTCCGGTATTCGGAAACCGTGCTCCACGTTCCGGGGAACGGTTTGTCCTGCCAGTCGGACGGCAGTTTCGCGTCGCCGAGGCGCGGCGCGGCGGACGCGCCGCAGTTGCCGCATACTTCCGTCGTGACACCCTGAAACACCTTGCTCGAAGCGCGCGGATCGATCAGCAGATAGGCGTCCGAGTGGGAATGAACGTCAATAAACCCGGGACAGACAATCTTCCCGGTCGCGTCGACGACTTGCTTCGCTTCGGCTTTCGACAAATCGCCGATCTCTACAATCCGCTCGCCGCAGATTCCAATGTCTGTACGAACCGCTTCCGCGCCGGTTCCATCCAGCACTGTACCGTTTTTAATCAGCAGGTCGAATTTCATGTCGGTATGTTAACCACTAATTCCCACTAATCGACACTGATTTTAGAGGTAATAAATCTATTCGTGCTGATTAGTGAAGGTCAGCAGGTTTCTCTGATGTCACGGATGAGCCACGCCAAGCGAACCAGAGGGTGCCGAGTACGCCGAAGCCGAAGGCGACTTTCAGGTTGAGTTCCGGCGATACGCGCCAGAGCAGGGCGCCGCCGAAGGCGGCGAAGGCGACGATGACGTCGCGCACCAGATAGTAGAGTCCGAACATGGCCGCTTTACGTCCTTCCGGCGCGAGATCCATGATGAGCGCTTTGCGGGTCGGTTCGCCGAATTCTTTGAGTCCGCGGAGCACGAACGCCGCGATCAGCGGAACGAGCGAGTTCGCGTGCAGCAGCGCCAGCGGGAAGCAGGTGAAGAAGGCGAAGGTGATCAGCACGAACGGTTTTTTGCCAAAGCGGTCGGCCATGTAGGCGACCGGAACGTACACCAGCACGGCGGTGATGTTTTCAATAGCCGAGAGCCAGCCGAAGGTGAGTTCCGAGACCGGATGCAGAATGGTGCGCGTAACCCAAATGACGACGAAGGCGTCCGGAATCCTTTCGCAGAAGCGAATCAAGATGTCTGATAGTAGCAGATTGCGCAGACCGGTCGGCATTTCTTTCCACAACCGTAGCGGATTGGCCTCGGCGGGTTTGGCCTCTTTCGAGTCGTCGGTGATCATCGTCTGCTGAAGTACGGAGGCGGCCAGAGCGAGCACCAGCGCCGCGATGAAGGCGGCGCGCACGCCTTGCTCAACGCCCCAGAGCGCAATACATGCGCCGCCGACAACCGGACCGAGCATTTTCGGAACGCGTCGTACCAGTGCCAGTGCCGATACACCCATCGTTCGGCGGTTTTTCGGCACGATCTTGGCGAGCAGATCCATGGTTGCTGGCAGCGAAATCGCTGACCACGAAATAAAAAACGCCGCACCGAGCAGTACGGCCCACCAGGAGCGGATGAAGATGACGCACAGGTAGCCGATTATTGAGAGGGCGTTGAAGAAAAGCAGCGCGCGTTTGGTGCCGAGCCGGTCGCTGAGGTAGCCGCCGGGAAAGGAGTAGAGCGCGGAGAGCAGGTCGTCCATGCCCGCCAGCAGGCCGATGGCCATGACGGCGGTCGAGGCCTGCGCCAGTTGTTGCAGATAGAGCGGCAGAAAGCGTTCAGCCATGTGCTCGCCCATGCCGACCAGAATAATCATGCCGAGCAGGCCGGTCATGCTGCGTTTGGTTGAGGAAGCTCTCATTTGCGCTGAGTGTGAAAACGGGGCCGTATTCTGTCAACCCTCCAGCCAATATTCCAATATTCCAACATTCCAATCTTCCGCTTTTCTCTCCATAATCCGACGCAATGAACATGATTTTTAACGCATCGGCGGGGACGGGCAAGACCTGGCAGGTCACCGAACTCTATTCCGCGCTGGTGCTGGGCAAAGATCATGAACATCTGCCGGCTGGACGTAAGGCGATTGATCCGCGCCGAATCCTCCTGATGACCTTTACCGACAACGCCGCCGCTGAGCTGCGCCAGCGCGTTTCGGAAAAAATGCTCGCCGCCGAAAAGAACGGTGACGATGAACTCGGCGACCGCGCCCGCCGCGTGTTACGTTCTCTGCCCGCCGCGAATATTTCCACCATTCACGCCTTTTGCGCCGGACTGCTTCGCGAGCATGCGCTGGAACTCGGACTTTCTCCGGCTTTCCAAACCCTGGAAGACGAAGACCGCGACGCGCTGCTCGACGAAGTACTCAAAGCCGAAATTTTCCAAAGATTGCCTGCCCCGAGGGAACTCGAGGGGGAAGAGGATGCCGACTTTCGCGAATTCTGCGCAGGCGTTTCGGTTCTCGGAGACTCGGAATACAGCCTGATCAATACGATTCGTTCTCTGCTTGAAAAAGCTGCCAGCCGCGGACTCGACCTGAGTCGCGCCGAAGCGATGCTCCCACCGACGGAGCGTACGGTCGGCGAAACGGACTTCCACAACATCTACGAACAGCTCCGTTCAATCGAAGCGGAGCGCGGCCTACCCGCCAAAGCCTCAACGGCTTTCCAATGTCTGGAAGAAATCTGTAGGCCGGGTGACCTCACCCGGCGGATTCCCCAAATCGAATCACTCACCAAGTTCACCGGCAAAGAGATGAAGGAGATTTCGGATGCGTTGGCAGAACTGAAAGAACGGTTTCTGACGGAATATTTTTACGAGCAGAACATCAATCAGTTCCGCGCCTTCGCCCGCTGTCTGGCGGCCTGTTCCCGCGGATTTACCGAGGCCAAGCGGTCGCGCGACGCGGTGGATTTCGGCGATCAGCTTCTGCTGGCGCGTGATCTGCTCCGGAACGGAAATTTTACCGGACTGTTCGACTGGATCATTGTGGACGAAGTGCAGGATACGTCGCGGGTGCAGTGCGATGTGATCGAAGCGCTTTGGGGTCGAGACGCGCATCTGGTGATTTGCGGCGACCGCAAGCAGTCGATTTACGCCTGGCGCAGTGCCGATCCGCAGGTGATGCCCGATCTCGAAAAATCGATGGAACAGCGCGGCGGTTTGAAACGGATTGATCTGAAAACAAGCTTCCGCAGCAAAGACCGGGTAATCACTGCGGTCAACGCACTGTTCAGTGGAATTTACGAGCGGTACGACGCGCTTGAACCGCAAGGTGTTCTTACCGATGAGAAACCGTGCGTCGAATTTTTGATGCAGGACAACGAAGAGAGCACAACAGAAGACGAGATGGCCGCTGTTGCGCGACGCATTCGTCTGCTGGTTGACGGCGGCGCGGAATGGCGTCCGAAGTTTGGATATAATGAGCAAACGAAACGGTTCGCCGCTGACGAGCCGTTCAGCTACGGCGACATCCTGATTCTTCTGAAACGCTCGACGCATCAGTCGGTACTGGAAGAAGCGCTGCGCGAACAGAATATTCCCTACACCAGTGGCGGCAAGGGCAGTGCGCTTTTTGAACAGCAGGAGGTGCGCGATGTACTCCTGTTCCTGCAAGTGCTGTGCGAGCCGACAAACGATCTGGCGCTGGTCGGCTTTCTGCGTTCGCCGTTCGCCGGCGTGCCGGACGATGAAATCGTGAAGCTCGGCTGGGACGGCGAAACCTTTGATCACGAGATTTTGCGAAAACAGTTTTTTGAGAGCGCTCCAGTTGTAGGACAAGCTTCTCTGTATTCAGAGAGCTTGTGCTCTTCGTGCGGACAGGACGACACACGCTCCCGGATACGGGAAGCGCGTCCTACAAGCTTCGGTGCTGCAACATCAGCGGCGGCGGAACGCCTTGTGCGCTACCGTGCGCAAACCGGCGACAAACTGGCGTCGCAACTGGTGCGCGAAATGGTGCGTGAGACGGCCTTTGATGCGCAGTTGGCCGGACTGCCGGGCGGCGAACAGCGCCTGGCGAATTTCAAGAAAGCGCTCGATTGGATTCGCGCCGCCGAGCGCGGCGGGCAGGTTCTTCTGCCGGACGTGGTGCGGCTGTTTGAAAAATATATCAAAACGCCGCCGCGCAGCGGAGCCGCCGAAGCGCTGCTGCCCGACCCGGAGCAGAATACGGTAACGCTGATGACGGTACACAGCGCGAAGGGGCTGACGAAGCGGGTCTGCTTTGTGCCGGATATCAGCTTCGGCGGAAACACCGAGCCGGGCTTCGCGATGTTTTCTCCGGAAGGTCGTCTGGAGATGAAAATTGCCGGGCTGGCCGGTGAAGAGATTAAATCGCCGGGCTGGGACGCAGCGCGCGATGCCGATAAAACGGTACGTGAGCTGGAACTGACCAACGTCTTTTATGTGGCGATGACCCGAGCCCGCGACCTCGTCGTCCTTTCCGGCGCCGGCACCAAAGATCCGAAAGGCTGGCTGAAGATGGGGGAAGAGTTCCTTACCGATGCTTCACCGGACATTTTGAGAAGGAGGGTCTTTTCGGATTTGCCAGAGGTCAGGAGTCAGGAGTCAGGGATCAGGGGACAGGGATCGGGGGGCAGGAGTCAGGATCCAAAATTCAGTTACATTCCGCTTAAGGTTCCGAAAGGAATCGAACGCAAGACGGTAACATCGCTCTGTGAGAAGAAGTTGGCAATCGGAAATCTAAAATCGGAAATCGCCAATCCGTCCCTTTACGGGACGGTGGGTCACGCGGTTCTCGAAGAGCTGGCGAAGAACGGATGGAAGGGCGATATTGCGGCGCTGGTGGAGCTGTTCAGCGCTGAATTCGGCAAAGTCGAAACGAATCAGTTGATCGCTCAGCTTGAGGCGGCGCGCGAAGTTTTGCGCGAGGAGACCGCCGGAGCAACGGCGCTGTTTACAGAGCACCCGTTCGTGTTGAAGCGCGGCGGCATGATTCTGGATGGAACGATCGATTTGCTCGCGCAATTCTCCGATCGGTTCAAAATTTTCGATTACAAGTTTACCGGCGACTCGCCGGAAGCGGCGCTGGAAAATTATGCGCCGCAGCTTGAGGCGTACCGCGAGGCGGTTCAGACGCTTTATCCTGATGCGGAAGTCTCCGCAGCGCTGGTGCTGATTGGCGGGTCGGTTCGACTCGTTCCGATGGCCTAAGAGGTTACTTCACTCTAGCGCGGCTGACATCGGAGAGGTAGGCGGCGATGCCGTCGGCGATGCCGCGGGCGATCCGGTCGCGCCCGGCAGGATCAATCGCAATGGCTTCATCTTTCGGATTGCTCATAAAGGCCATTTCGACGAGCGCGGAAGGGCATGGCGCGTCGCGCAGCACTTCAAAGCGGGCGCGCTTGACTCCGCGGTCTTCCTGACCGGTGGCTCTGAGGAGGTTTTGCTGGATGCGGTAGCCCAGCACCATGTTGGCGAGGTCGTAACGATTTCCGGCGTTGGTGTCGGAGGGGAGTCTGCCGCCGCCGTAGGAGTTGCTGCTGTAGCGTCCCGGCAGGGCGAGAACAA
>JBAXDG010000052.1:0-9991 GCA_037141075.1 Kiritimatiellales bacterium | reverse complement strand
ATATGCGCGCGGTATTCCTCTTCAAAATATTTCATGGTCGACATGAACGGATTAGGCGCGGTCTGGCCGAGTCCGCAGAGCGAGGCTTTGCGCATGGAATGCCCGATATCCTTGAGCTTTTGAAGGTCGTCCGGCTGACCTTTGCCTTTGCTTATGCGGTCGAGAATGTTGTAACAGGTGCGCCCGCCGATGCGGCAAGGGGCGCATTTCCCGCACGATTCGTCCACGGTGAATTCAAGATAGAATTTGGTGACGTCGACCATGCAGTCATCTTCGTCCATCACGATCATCCCGCCGGAGCCCATCATGGAGCCGATGGCTTGAAGGGTTTCGTAGTCGATCGGAGTGTCAAGGAATGCCGCAGTAATACATCCGCCGGACGGTCCGCCGGTCTGCGCGGCTTTGAATTTCTTGCCGTTGGCAATACCGCCGCCGATATCATAAATGATGTCGCGCAGCGTGGTGCCCATCGGAACTTCGATCAGTCCGGAGTTATTGATCTTGCCGGTCAGGGCGAACACCTTGGTGCCTTTGGAAGTTTCGGTGCCGATACTGCTGAACCATTTGGCGCCTTTGAGCAGAATGACCGGAATGTTGGCGTAGGTTTCGACGTTGTTGATGACCGTCGGTTTGCCCCACAGGCCTTTGACGGCCGGGAAGGGGGGGCGAGGAACCGGCATGCCGCGGTTGCCTTCGATCGAGGCGAGCAAGGCCGTTTCTTCGCCGCAGACGAATGCGCCGGCACCGAGACGGATTTCGATGTCGAACGAGAAGTCGGTGCCGAGAATTTTTTCGCCGAGCAGTCCATACTCACGGGCTTGAGCCATCGCGGTATTCAGACGTTCAATAGCCAGCGGATATTCGGCGCGGATATAGATGAAGCCTTTGCTGGCTCCAACGGCGTATCCGGCGATGGTCATGGCTTCGAGGACGGAGTGAGGGTCGCCTTCAAGAACCGAGCGATCCATGTAGGCACCCGGATCGCCTTCGTCGGCGTTGCAGACGATATATTTTTGATCGGCGGGAGTGTTTTTGGTGAAAAGCCACTTGCGACCGGTGGGGAATCCCGCGCCGCCGCGGCCGCGCAGGCCGGAGTCGGTTACTTCTTTCACCACGCTGTCTGGCGTCATATCGAAAAGCGCTTTTTCGAGCGCGGCGTAACCGTCGCGGGCGATGTATTCATCGATGATTTCAGGATTAATCACCGCGCAGTTGCGCAGAACGATACGAAGCTGTTTACGGTAGAAGCTGATGTCGTTGGAGCGGGGATCGTTCTCCGCCTTACTTTCCTTGTACAAAAGGCGTTCAACCTTGCGGCCCTTGACAATATGTTCCGCGATAATTTCGTGCGCGTCTTTGGGGCCGACTTTAACGTAGAAACTTTCGTCGGGAAGGATTTTGACGATCGGGCCTTGTTCACAGAAACCGAAACAGCCGGTCTTGACCAGCTGGGCTTCCGCGTCCACGCCGGCGGCTTTGATTTCTTTTTCAAGCGCCTCGTAGAGGGCTTTGCCTTTGTTGGATTCACACGCGGTTCCCGCGCATACCAGAATGTAGTTTTTGTAGGCCATGATTACTTACCTGCGTTTTTAATGATGTCAGTAGAGGGTTTGTCAAAAATATGGTCGCTTACCAGCGCCTTGCCGGCCAGATGTTCACGGACGATGCGGCGCGCGGTTTTGTCATCTACGTTTCCGTAGACCACGTGCGGCATGTCGTCGCAGAGCACTTCTACGGTCGGTTCGGAGAAGCAAAGTCCCATGCAACCGGTCTGTTTGATGGTAACGTCTTCAATGCCGGCTTTGCTCATTTCATCGAGGAACGCATCAAAAACCGCTTTCGCGCCGGCAGCAATGCCGCAGGTTCCCATGCCGATCACCACTTCCGCCCGTTTGCCTTCAGCGCTACGTTGGGACATGTTTCGTTTCGTTTCGTCGCGCAGTTTGCGCAGATCATTCAGTGTCAACTTTGCCATGTTTATCCTGCCTTTCGTAAATCTTCTTCCTGTGAGGCGATATAGGTCTTGAGCAGTGTAAGGTTTCCTGCGCTGTTCAGACCGCCCAGTGCTTCTTCCAGTTCGCTCCGGGAAAGCGTATAGCTCTCACCGCTTAAAATTCGTGTAATTTTCATTTCACCTTTCGGCATCAGCGTCAGCATCATGGCTGCCGCCCCGGTGAAGTCGCCGAACGGCGGTAAATCAATATGCTGCGCTTTGGCGCGAAAACGAATAAGGGTTCCTTTGCCTTCCGTTGATTCAATAGCGGCCGCGCCGCCAGCGGCTTCGGCCGTCTGGAACAGGAAGGGCAGTCCAAGGCCCACGCGGCGATGCGCATGCTTCTGCCCGTTGCTGTAGAACGGGTCGATTGCTTTGGCTTGTGTTTCTCTGTCCATACCTTTGCCGTTATCTTTCACTTCAAATTCAAGGTGCTCTTCGGTTCCGTAAATCGTCAGCTCGATCATTGTGGCATGCGCTTCGACGGCGTTTTGAATCATGTCCGTCATTAGATCGCATAACGTTGCGTGCACTATTTCCCCCGAACTTGATCCAGAATTTTTTTCAGCTGCGCTGTCTTTACACTGCCGAACACTTCGCCGTTGACGGTGATTACCGGAGCCAGACCGCAACATCCGATGCAGCGGACAGCTTCCATAGAGAACTCGCCGTCCGGCGTGACCGTATTGAGGCCGACACCCAGCTGACGTTCCAGTTCGAGCAGAATATCTTCGCCGCCTTTGAGGTAGCAGGCGGTGCCCATGCAAACTGCAATCCGGTTCCGTCCGGGCTTGGTGAGTTTAAACAGATGGTAGAAGGTGATTACGCCGTAGATTTTGGCGACCGGCACATTCAGCAGATCGGCCACTTCGAAGGCAATTTCGCGCGGGATGTAACCAAAATGCTCCTGCACCCGGTGCAACACCATGATTAGGTTGCCCTGTTTATTTTTCCACTCATTGATAAAACTGATCAGTTCGGCCGTTAGTTTGTTTTCAGACATGGGTTCCTCCAAAATTGAGCGCAGAAGCGTACTCATTTGTAAAAATGGTACAACTAAAATTGTGATAAAAAAGCCATTTTAAAGCCAAAAAACATAATTATATTGACATTAAAAATGCCATTTATGTATAAATATGTGATTTAAATAACAAAAGACACGGGAGCGCCAATGAAAACACAATCGGCAGTTATTGAACGCCTTCTCAAATATCGTGACGTGATGCAGAAAATGAAAGGACTCGGTTTCGTTCGGGTCTTTTCCGATAACATGGCGGATGCCGTCGGCGTTTCGCCTTCACTGGTTCGCAAGGATTTTTCCATATTCGGCCTTACCGGGAACAAACGCGGCGGTTACCAAATTGAGGAGCTCATCGTACGCCTTAACGTCATTCTCGGCAAAGACCGTAAACAGAAAATTATTATCATCGGCTGCGGAAAAATGGGACGCGCGCTCATGAATTATAACGGTTTTCCAAGGGTTGGAATCCGTGTCGCCGCCGGCTTCGACAGCGACCCGGCGATTCTGGATGAAGCCGCGCCCATTCCGATTCTGCATATCAGCAAGATCAAAGATTTTATTGCCGAAAAAGGTATTCAAGTGGCGGTGCTGACGGTGCCCGAATCCTCGGCGCAGTCCATTATTGATTCACTCAAAAAAACCTGTATCAAGGGCGTCATCAACTTCGCTCCGCTTTCTTTGCGCAGTTCCGAAAATTTCTTGATACAGAACATCAATGTGGAGCAGGAGATTGAAAATATTTTTTATCAGATCAATTTTGCTGAGGGTGCGGCTCCGGCCGCTGAGGAAATAAAATGAAAAAACTGAAAGCGTGCGTTGAAACGCTGAATGCCAAAGTATTGCATGCGCCGTCCGGCTGGGAAGAGCGCGAAATAAACAAGGTCTTCGTCTCGGATCTGATCAGCGATATCTTGATGGCTGACGGTGAACATATTCTGCTGATCACCTCGCTGCTTTCTGATCAGGTACTGCGCACAGCCGATGTGATCGGGGCCGTTGCTGTTGTGCTGGTCAACCGGAAGCACATTCCGGCCGCGATCGGAAAAGCCGCTGCCAAACAGGGCCTTCCGCTCTTTTCAACACCGCAGCCTAAATTTGAATCCTGTGTCCGGCTTGGACACCTGATGGAGCAGAAATGAGTCCCGCGCCCCAACCTGCAGAAGACATGTCGTTGCGCGTTCAGGAGTTGGCTGGCAACCTGAAGATCCGTGATGTGATGACCCGCAAGGTTTTTGCGGTCACACGGACCTGCACCATGCGTGATGTACAGATCATTCTGATGCACAACGCCATTAGTGGTGTGCCGGTTGTGGATGATAAGCATGTGATCGGCATGGTCAGCGTGCATGACATCATGAATGCGTATGAACAGGGTTGGATGCAGGATTCGGTTTGCGATCACATGACGACCGGTGTGCGCACGCTGGCTGAAGAGCAACCGCTTTCCTTTGCCATGTCAGCCTTCAGTAAGTTTCCTTACCGGCGTTTTCCGGTGGTGAATCGCAATAATGAACTGACCGGCATGGTTACGCTGCGCAACATCAATATGGCCCTCATTCAGGAACTTTCCCGCCAGCTGGATGCGATCGAAACGGAAGGCGGGCTCATCACACCGGCGGCCACTTCTGAAAATTGTATTTTTTACCGTATCTACCGGATTGCACGCTACGATTTCGAATCCGGAGGGAAAGCTTCCGCAGAACTGCGCGAGCAGCTTCAGGCGCGCGGTGTTGCTCCGAAGACGATCCGTCGTGCGGCTGTCGCCTGCTATGAACTCGAAATCAATATCATTGCGCACTCGTACGGCGGAACACTCACGCTCTACATAGACCGTGACCGTGTGCGAATCACAGCCAATGACTTCGGGCCCGGTATTCCAGATATCGATCAAGCCATGACGGAAGGGTTCTCCACCGCCAGTGACTGGATTCGCTCCCAGGGCTTTGGCGCGGGCATGGGGCTTCCGAATACCAAACGGCTTTCCGACGAATTTGCCATCCATTCCGGTGTCGACATGGGCACTATGGTCAAATCTGTTGTTCATCTGAATCCTCAGGAGAATCCGGCTGATGAAAGTAAATGAACTGAAATTCCAGGGTTTGGAATGTGTACAGCCCGTCGGTGCGGAAATCACCGGCGGTTACACGTCTGACCTGCTTAGCGATGTTATGGCGCACCTCAAAGAAGGCGACGCACTCATCACGATCCAGGCCCACAAAAACACCATAGCCGTCGCTTCGCTCACCGGAGCATCCGCGGTCATCCTCTGCCACGGACGCACCGCAACGCCCGATGTTCTGGAAGCCGCTGCCAAAGAAAAGATCGCGGTCTTTGTATCCGCCAACAGTCAGTACGAAACCACGGTCAAACTCGCGCGTGCGCTGCGCGTTTGAAAATTCTAAGCTCTAATTTATAAATCCGAAACAATTTCAAAATGGAGAAGGTTCAAATGGTTCAAAATTTAGGATTTTTGATTTGTTTAGAATTTAGATATTCGGATTTAGGATTTAATCAATGAATGCTCGAATTGATTTTCATATTCACTCATGCCTCTCGCCGTGCGCCTCGCCCGAGATGTCGCCGCGTACCATCGTTGCGCGGGCCAAAGCCGCCGGGCTCGACTGCATCGCGCTCACCGACCATAGCTGTGTCGAAAATCTGCCCGCATTTCAGCAGGCCTGCGCCGAAGCCGGCATGGCCTGCCTTTACGGACTGGAAGCCTCCACCGCTGAACAAATCCATGTTCTCTGTCTTTTTGACGACCTGAACCTCGCGCTCGATTTCGGACGGATGATTTACAACCATCTGCCGGATCAGCCTAGCGACCCTGAACGCTTCGGCCCTCAGCCGATTGTCACCGTTGACGGCGAAGTGACGCGCTTTGCCGGGAAGCTGCTTGTCAACGGAACGGACATTCCTTTTTCTGATCTAGTTCTAATGGCGCTCCGGGCTGGCGCGCTTTGTATTCCGTCGCATATCGACCGCCCTATGAGCGGCGCGGTTCCATACTTCGGATTTCTGCCCGACCTGTCGTACGACGCCGTCGAGGTCGTATGGGCGATTGATCCTGAAATCGCGCGCCGCTGGCCGATTGCCCGCTTTTCCGATTCTCATCACCCGGATCACATTGGCAGGCGCTTTACCGAAGTCGAAACGGAAGCCTTCACCGTTCCGGCACTGCGCGCCGCGTTTCAAAGGGTGCTCCGGAAGTAAACTTTTCCCGCGAATCGGGAGTGGGTTTTTAGCCACAAAAAGGCACAAAAATCGCAAAAAAAGAATCCCCTCCTGACCTGTCCGCCATAGCCTTGGCGACGGCGGAAAGTGAGGCCGAAGGTCGGGGTGAGTTTTCCAAGGCTTGGAACTTTTGGGTAGGGCGAGCCTCTCCGAGGCCGCCGCGCTCCGCACCGTTTTCCAACCATTCTAACTGTAGCCGCGTCCGGCCTGTCACGCCATAGCCATCCGGCGACGGCGGATGGGCGCGGTTTTCCACCCGAGCGAAGCGAGAGAGGCACCGCTATTGCGGGGCAACGACCGCAGGGAGAGGCAAACACTGCAAAGAAATCTTCCAACCTTTGGAACAATCCGGTAGAAGACATCAAGTTTTCGCGCCGCAGCGTTGAGCTGAAGAAGTTTTTTCCGTGGTCTGAAAATTTAAATTACTAGATTACGGGACTGACCCCTTCGATTGATTGACTTTGACTGACTAGGGGCGAAGTGAAGATTGTAGAGGGAAATTTGACATGAGAGAGGCACAAAGCAGCGGAGATCGAAAGACAAGATCGTCTTTTACGGCGCCCATTTGTGGCCGAGCAATCGTAATGCTCTTTTTGCTCATGATAGGATTTAGCAGCTGCGCCGGAACGGTTAGTAATCAAACGGAAGAATTTTCAGGAGCTTGTAATAATTCCGAGTCTGGCATAGTGGCAGCCTCAACTAACGTTAAGCCTCTTCAGTTCGAAACGATCAACACTCAAACAACTTCGCCCTTAGAAATGAGTAGTAATGCTGCGTCTGGCATAGTAGCGGCCATAACTAACGTTAAGCCTCCTGAGCCTGAAACGGCCAAAACCCAGATACCCTTGTCCGCCGAGGTATGCACTAATGCCGAGTCTGTCCCTGTAGTGGTCGCAACGAACACTAATCCGCCGCAGGCCAAAGCAGAGGAACCCTCCCGTTCGAAAACAACAAGTACGCAGCATCAGGATATGCTTACCACTGCTAATCTGCATACAGTGGGATGGGGGAAATATTTTCTATACCCGATCGTGCCATTATCCGTACTTATCGTGATTTTTGTTGTCGAGTTAGTCTTCTGTGGTGGTAATTGGTGCAAACCGTTTTTTCGTTCATGGCGCTCTATGCGGGAACAGCTTTGTCGATCGTGGCGATCGACATTTCACGCATTCATTCCTGCGGTAGCGTACCATTTTCGAAATTTATTTTTCTACATCGTGCCCTCCCTGATTTTAACGTGTTTTATCATCAGCACAAAACGTGTAACCCATATTTGGATCTGCGTTGCGACGGCCGTTGCGATTGCTCTTTGGGCCGAGGTTCTGCGCTCAGTGTGGCGTCTGATGCAGGCTTGGTGGTCCGCATGGAGATGGAGGACGTCCGGCACCAAACAATCTGCTTCTATTCCAGGTGTCTCTGGGATGTCCTCAAAGTTTTCCTTAATGGGGAAAAAGATTCGTGAACAAAACAACTCGCGCGCCCAAATCGGCGCGACGCGCACCATCGGTCTGTTTGGAGAATGGGGCTGCGGAAAAACAACTTTTTTACGCCAAATAGAAGTTCAATTGGCAAAGGATCCCAATGTAATAGCCGTCTATTATGACGCCTGGCGATGGCAATCGGCCTGTCCTCCCGAGTTTGCTCTCTTAGACGAGATATTCCGTTCGCCTCGTATCATGCGAATCGCCTGGTTCAAGAAGCCATTAGCATTGGCGCTTATCACCTTTACACGTAGCCTCCGTATTTCTTTTAAGGGGTTTGAAATCCAATCCGATTCAGGAAAGAGCCCTCACATTCAACATTTTGAGCTTTCCCTCCTAGCAAAGGCATATAAGGATCTTTTTGATTATTTGTATCGCTCCGGTCATTCCCTCCTTTTACTAATTGATGAATCTGATCGATGCGAAAGGCTCTATTTTCAAAGCATTCTTTCCCTCCTTCCGCGATACTTGAATGATGACAATTGTTTTGCAGTTGTGAGTCTTGTGGCCTCCAATCTCGACGCTCATCTTTTCGAGCCACTTAAGCAATCGGCGACACCTCAAACTCCGCCGGCTACTAATGATTCGGACAAAAATTCAGATAACCGTTATCAAATGGATTTGCGTGATTCGTTCCTTGCGGCTCAAAAATCGTTTGGATCACGCCGGGATGATTTCAAGATGCATGTGCTCGGCAAGTTCTTCGAAGAACTCTATTTTCTACCGGCGCTGACTGATGTAAACGGCAAGTCACAATTTTTCTCGCTAATGGAAAACTGCCTGAGAGAGTGGTCTTTTCCAATAGATAAATTTGATGACAACAATCCGCATCTCAAGGACATCATCCATCTGGCGAACAACAAACTCGGATGGGGGGGGAACCCCAGATTGTTCACAGGCGCGATGAAATCAATAGCACCATTGCTCATGCAAGCGATAGAGACAATTGGCACTCCCCTTAAAGACGTGAAAGACTGGCCATTGTTGCTCAGATTGGCGCTGGGCTGTTTTGCCCAACTCCAGCGTCACGAGTCAGCCTGGTTAGCTGCAGGACCTGAAGCATGCGGCTCACTTTTCTCAAAGTGGATGAGTCGTTTGGCGCCTGATAAATCTGCTACTCGAAAAGTTGAACCTCTCGTACGTGAAGACATGCAACAAAAGGATATGAAAGAATCGTTGCCGTTGCAGACGGAATCCCTATATTACGATTCCAAGGTCGCTTTGCTCATGACGCTCGTAAGTACGAATACCAATGAAGCGTGGCGAATACTCAATACAGCCAGTTATGAGCCTTTCGTTTCTGCACTTGACGAAGTCTGTCGAGTCTATCTGATGTCCCGTCAACACTATCTTGTTTCGGAGCCCAACAACACCGAACAGGCACAAGGACTTCTTGATCAAGGACTAGCACATATTAGTTTGAACGACTTCAGTTCAGCTATAGCGGCCTTTGACGAGATGGTCGGCCGGTTCGGCGATGATAAGGATCCGGCGCTTCGGAAGCTGATCGCCAAGGTGCTCGTCAATAAAGGCGTGGCGCTCGGGGAGAGCAAGCGTCCAAATGAAGAGATCGCCGCGTATGACGATCTGATCGGCCGGTTCGGCGATGATAAGGATCCGGCTCTGCGCGAGCAGGTCGCTAAAGCTTTCTTCTATAAGGGAATCACCCATAATGATCAGGGGCATCCAGATAAAGCGATTGTCGCGTATGACGATCTGATCGGCCGGTTCGGCGATGATCCGACTCTGCGCGAACAGGTCGCTAAAGCGCTCCTCAATAAAGGCGTGGTGCTTGGGGAGACCAAGCGTCCAGATGAAGAGATCGCTACGTATGACGATCTGATCGGCCGGTTCGGCGATGATAAGGGTCCGGCACTTCGGAAGCTGATCGCCAAGGGTCTCTTCAATAAAGGCGTGGCGCTTGGGGAGACCAAGCGTCCAGATGAAGCGATCGCCGCATATGACGATCTGATCGGCCGGTTCGGCGATGATCCAGCTCTGCGCGAAGAGGTCGCTAAAGCTTTTCTCAATAAAGGCGTGGCGCTTAGGAAGACCAAGCGTTCAGATGAAGCGATCGCCGCATATGACGATCTGATCGGCCGGTTCGGCGATGATAAGGATCCGACTCTGCGCTCACAGGTCGCTAAAGCGCTCGTCAATAAAGGCGTGGCGCTCGGGGAGAGCAAGCGTCCAAATGAAGAGATCGCCGCGTATGACGATCTGATCGGCCGGTTCGGCGATGATAAGGATCCGGCTCTGCGC
>JBAXDG010000051.1:0-10151 GCA_037141075.1 Kiritimatiellales bacterium | reverse complement strand
GCAAAGTCGTCTATCCCGACGACCTCGCCCGCCACTACGAATGCTGGGACCGGCAGCTCGAAAGCGCCTTCAAACGGGTTCAAACTGTCGACCAGCCGCTACGCGAACTGCTTTCAGAAGAACAGTGGGAAACCGCCGGTCATATCGCCGAAAAACGCTCGCCGATGGACTCCATCCTGAACTGTCTGCACAAACCTGCGGTCGCGCCGCAGGTTTAGTTGATGGTTGTCAGTTGTTAAGTTTCAGGGTTTGGAAACATTTGCCTCCCCAACATTCCACGATTCCAACATTCCAATCTTTCCGTCGCCATGCTATCCGTATGGCCGATGAACGATGATTATGAACTGATCGACAGCGGCGACGGCCGCAAGCTGGAGCGCTTCGGCGATGTAACGCTGGTGCGCCCCGCCGGACAGGCCGCATGGCAGCAGTCGCTTCCCGAAGAAGTCTGGCAGGACATCTCCGCCGGATTCGACCGCGAGGAAGGCAACCGCTGGCATAACCGCCACAACCTGCCCGACAACTGGAAAGTCACCGTCGCCGGAATCACCTTTAAACTCTCATCCACCGACTTCGGGCACCTCGGTATTTTCCCTGAACAGCGCGTCATGTGGAAATGGATCCGCGAAACGGTGCAGAAACGTGAAGAACAAACTGGATCAGTGAGTGTGTTAAATCTTTTCGCCTACTCCGGCGGCTCGACACTGGCCGCCGCGCAGGGCGGCGCGGAAGTCTGCCACCTCGACGCATCCAAAGGGATGGTCGAATGGGCGCGCGAAAACGCCGCACTTAATAAACTGGAAGAAGCGCCGATCCGCTGGATCGTTGACGACGCCATCGGCTTTCTCCGCCGCGAAGTGAAGCGCGAGCGCCGCTACGACGGCATCATCCTCGACCCGCCCTCTTTCGGGCGCGGCAAAAAAGGCGAGATCTTCAAAATCCAGGATGCGCTCCCCGAACTGCTCAACCTCTGCCGCGACCTGCTCTCTGAAAATCCGGCGTTTCTGTTGCTAAGCTGCCACACGCCCGAATACTCGCCGATGATCCTGCAAAACCTGCTCACCCAATGGCTCAAGGATTTAGGCGGCACCACCGACTGCGGTGAAATGACCCTCACCGGCAAACCCGGCGTCATGCCCCTGCCCAGCGGCGCTTACGCCCGCTGGACAGCCAGCAAAGGTTAAAAATGCCCTCGCCTTCTGAACATCCGTGGGATCCGTTGCACGGGATGACGCTGGAAAAAATTCTCAACCAGCTCGTCGAAGATCACGGCTGGGAGGAGATGGGCGAGCGCATTAAGATCCGGTGCTTCCAACTCGATCCGTCGATCAAGTCCAGCTTGACGTTCCTGCGTAAAACACCGTGGGCGCGGGAGAAGGTCGAACAGTGGTATATCGCCGATTCCCGCCGCAAGCGAAGAGGCAGATGACTGCGCCGCAGGCGCTCTGGAGTGCGCTGGCTCGACAGCGCTTTAAAAGCGGCGTCTAGCCGCCGCACGCCAAATGGCCTTGGCAGACCGCCGGTTCTTCTCCACTATTCCGTGCATGAACCTCGAAGTCCTTTATCACGACAACCAAATGCTGGCGGTGAATAAACCGGCCGGTCTGCTGACGCAACCGAGCGGAACCGATAAGGACAATCTCGAAGACCGTTCCAAGGTTTGGATCAAGGAAGCGAAGAACAAGCCAGGCAATGTGTTTTTGCACGCCGTGCACCGGCTCGATCAAGTGGTCAGCGGCATCGTCCTGTTCGCCTGCACCGATAAAGCTCTTTCACGCCTCAACGCCGATATGCGCGCCCACCGCTTCACCAAAATTTATCACGCCGTAGTTTCCGGCGCGCCGCCGCAAAGCGAAGGTTCGCTGCGCCACTTTCTGATTCACGACGACTACCGCGCTGAATTGGCGAAAGAAAACGATCCTGATGCGAAAGAGTGTTTGCTTGATTACAAAGTGTTGAAGCAGTCGGGAAATCAAACGTTGCTGGAAATTCAACTGCACACCGGACGCTATCATCAAATCCGCGCCCAACTTGCGGCGATCCGCTGTCCGATTGTCGGCGACGAAAAGTACGGCTCGAAAGTCAAACTGTCCGGCGGCGCGATTGCTCTGCACCATGCACGGTTGACGGTGATTCATCCGGTCAGTAAAGCCGAGATCGTTATCGAAGCGCCGTATCCGGAACACTGGGTACAGGTCTGAAGGTCTAAAGGTCAAAAGTCGAAGGTCAGCTTCCAATGCTTGGAAACTCTCTGCGTCTTTGCGAGGAAATGCCCTACACTTCAGAAATCATTTTTCGGAAACGGGCGCGATTGTAACGCTGGGTAATGATACAGGGAAAATTGGCGAAGGTTGCATAGACGACCATGACCCATCCGGCCCACGGCGGGTTCCAGAGAAAAAAAAGCCAGCCGCTGAACCACACCCACCAGTGGCAGGTTTCCGAACGGCAGGTTTCACGATAATACTGGTGCAGATAATCCGGGTCGCGGCTCGCCAGACGGTTCTTTTTAAATCCCTTTCCCAAAATGTCCGCCCCTTCCGGCAACAGCCCTTTCCAGCGGCGCACGGCGAAAAACGCTTCATAAATCTGTCCGCCGTTTTCCCGGCGGCGCACACGGCAAATAAACCCGTCCGGCGGGAAAAACCGGAGAGGAAGCGCTGTGGCCAGCGTGGCCAGTCCGAGATGAAACACCAGCCATGCGGCGATGTTCACCAGAATCAGCGGAATGACCGGCAGATCAATCAGCATAGACTCTTCCTTTCCAGATCTGCTGTTTCTGAAACGCGGACTGCGCGAAAAGGGAAAAAAAGAAAACCAGCGCAACCGGATAAAAGAGCGCCGTCCAGAAGCGGAACTGTCCGAGCCGCCGCAACTGGATAAAGAGCAACCCGGCGAAAGCGGCATAGAGCGAGCCCCACAATAAAAGTGAATATTCTGTGCAGGCGGACAGCGGAAGCATGACGGCTGTCCCGGCGGCGGCGCTGAGCCAGCAAATGATGCCCGCCATTCTGCGCGGCGGCGTCCGGCTTGCGCCGGTGGCGAAGGCTTTTTTCCAACCATTGGAAAGTTCGCGCAGTCCACCGGAATACATGCGGATCGAAACCGTTCCCTGTCCGCCGAAACAGCGAACCGGAATGCCTGCTTTACGAAATTCCGCCGCCAGATAAACGTTTTCGAGCACCCGGTTTTTTACGGCGTCATGCCCGCCCGCCCGTTGGTAATCGGCTTTGGAAACCATCAGAAACGGACCGAGCAGTTCGCTTGCCGCGGTCATCACCCAGATGAAAAAAGCGGAAAGCTGTTCATACGGTTTTCCCAGAGTTTGGAAAGCCGCCAGCGAGAGCGCACCGCCGCAGCGCGCAAATATTTCGCGGACCGCCGACAGTCCGCCCGGTTCAAAGCAGGTATCGGCATCCATAAAAATCAGTGTGTTGTGCGTAGCGGCATCAGCTCCCTGCCGGCAGGCCCACGCCTTACCGCGCCAGCCGGACGGCAGCGGTGCGGAAGTCAGCACGGTTGCCCCGGCGGCGCGCGCCAGCTCGGCCGTGCGGTCGGTCGAGCCGTCGTCGACCACGATGACTTCTTCGGGCGGTGGACTCTGTCTGTTGAGTGAATTGAGCAGAGTCGGCAAATTGTCTTCTTCGTCGCGAGCGGGAATGATGACGGAAACCGGATCAAGCCGTTCGCCGGTTCCCGCCGCACAGCGGCAAACGGAAACCAGCAGCAACCAGCCAACGGCCCAGCCGCCGAGGAGCAGCAGCCAGATAATCAGCTCCGGTCCCATTCGACCACCTTTCGTGCCACGTTCTGTCCGCAGAGCACGACCATCGGCATGCCGCCGCCGGGATTGACGGAGCCGCCGGTAAAGAAGAGGTTTTCGTAAAGCGGGCTTTGCTTGGGTCCTTTGAAGGCGAAGTTTTTCCAACGGTTGGAAACCACACCGTAAATAGAGCCGCCGTTTGAATAATAGTTTTTCTGAATATCGAACGGCGTCCAAACGTGCTCAAAAACGATATGTTTGCGCAGATCGGTCAAGCCCATGCGTTCAAGCTTGTCGATAATGCGGTCTTTCAGCGCGAGATAATCTTCGCGGGTGTACGGATGCTTCTCGTTGATGTACGGGATGTGCGGCAGAATTTTCAAACAGTCGCATCCAGGCGGCGCGACCGACGGGTCGGTGCGCGAGGCGGCAACCAGATAGATGGTGGGATCGTGCGGAATTTCTTTCTTATGGAAGACGCTTCGGAAATGCTCCTTCTGATTGCCGGAAAAGAAAAAGTTGTGGTGGGCGAGTTGCTCATATTTGCAGTCGAGGCCCAGGTCGAGCACAAGGCCGGAACAGGCGGGCTCAAGCCGTTTTTCCAAGGTTTGGAAATAACGTCCGGTTTCATTGAGCAATTTGCGATAGGCCGGAACCACTTCCATGTTGGAAACCACAACATCGGCGCGGGCGATTGTTCCGTCGGTAAATTCCAGACCGGTTACGCGCCCAAGCGATTTTTCAATCCGTTTAACTTCGCGGTTGAGGTGCACGTGAATGCCGAGCTCGTCCATCAGCCGCCCGAGGCCGCGGGCGATGCCGTACATTCCACCGTCGACATACCAGAGATCGTAACGGAACTGGATGGTCGGCATACAGTTCATGAAGCCGGGCGCGTCGTAGGCCGACGAGCCGACATATTTAATGAAGAAATCGAACACGTCCCGCAGGTGCGGATCGCGAATGCGTTTGGCGACGCCTCCGTGCATGGAGTGCGCCATATCAAACTGCATAAACTGCCAGAATCCATAAAAGCGCTGGAAGTCACGGACGGTATCAAGCCCGGCCTCGAAGTACCCAGCGTCGACCAGGTCGTACTGCCGCGCCGCATAAGCTAGGAAAGCCTCCACCTCTTTCGCGGAACCCGGCGCGACGCGCTCGGCCTCCGCCGACATTTTGTCCGGCTCAGGAAACAGATTGATCACCGTGCCATCTTCAAAAAAGTTGCGCCAATGCGGACGGACGGTGCGAATGGGAATATAGTCGGCCATCTTTTTGCCGGAGCGTTCGAAGAGCCGCTCGAAAATGTGCGGCAGGGTCAGGATGGAGGGCCCCAGATCGAAGGTGTAGCCTTGAGATTGCAACTGGTTCAGTTTGCCGCCGATCTGTGGATTTTTTTCATAGAGATCAACCTCATAGCCTTCCTGCCGCAACGAAATCGCGGCGGAAATTCCGCCGAGTCCCGAACCGATCACTGCAACTTTTTTTCCAGAACTCATGGCGTTTCCTCTCTGCTTCGCACCCCGGCGGATTGATTTTTAAGAGCATTCAACTCATCCAAACGGCGGCGCGCTTTTTCACAGCCAGCGGCATCGCCGTCCTTGGCATACAACTCTGCCGCGCGACGAAGAAGCCGCTCAGCCTCCGCGAGATCGCGGAATTTTTCAGGTGCTCTCATAAAGCCGAGGCCGGCCAAAAAATGAACGCGGGCGTTTTCCGGCTCACGGCGAAGTGCGGAGCGGTAAAGGGAACGGATTTTTGGTCCGATCCACAGGGCTTTCCACGGATGCCGGCTCAGTTCAAACCCGTACACGGTCGCCAGCATCGCCTCGCACCCGCCAATCTGTTCGCCTGCCTTCATCGCCGCTTTTATATCGGTTTCTGCCGTCCCGATCTGCTCATCCGTCGCCTCTCCGGCTCCGGCGCGGAGCATTTGTTCAAACGACTGTTGCGCCTGCGCCTGCAAATCCTCTGCCGAAACGGACAGGCCGGATGCAGCAACCCACAGGATACAAAAGAGTAAAAGCCGTGTGTTCATCGCTTGACGGGAGTCTAGACATCGTCGAGCATGCCGCCAAGCGCGATGAACAACCAATTCCAGATGGATCCCATGCGGCACTTTTTCGAAACAGGCTCGACGCGGAGCATTGCGTTCCGCGCCCAGCAACTTAGCAGACTGGCCTGCGTGCTGGAAAAACACGAAACACAACTGCACAACGCGCTCCATTCCGACCTGCGAAAATCGCCGCTCGACGCCTACACCTCCGAAACCGGCTACGTGCAGAGCGAAATCCGACATGCACTTAAAAACCTGCGCCGCTGGAACCGCGCAAAACGCGTCCCCGCTCCGGCGGGCATCCAACCTGCGCGGGCCCAGGTGGTACCGGAGCCCAAAGGCGTTGTGCTGATCATCGGCCCGTGGAACTATCCGGTACAACTGGTCGTTTCACCGCTGGTCGCGGCCATTGCCGCGGGCAACTGCGCAGTCATCAAACCTTCTGAGCTGACGCCGCATACCGCCGCCGCCTTGCGCGAAATGATTGAAGAAGCATTCGATCCTTGTTTCGTCCGGCTGATTGAAGGCGGACGCGAAACCGCCGAGAGGCTGCTGGAACAGCCCTTCGATCACATCTTCTTTACCGGTGGAACAGAAATCGGCCGACGCGTCGCCGTCGCCGCCGCGCGACAGCTGATTCCAACCACGCTGGAGCTTGGCGGAAAAAATCCGGTCATCGTCTGCGACGACGCCGATCTGGATGTCGCCGCGCGGCGCGTCGTGCGCGGACGCTTCATGAACGCCGGGCAGCTCTGCGTCGCGCCCGATCACGTCTGGATACCGCGCAAGCAACTGAACGCATTTTCCCAAACCTTGGAAAAAACCATTGCGGACTTTTACGGAGATAACCCGCAGCAGAGCCCGGACTACGGACGCATTGTCAACCGGCATCATTTCGACCGGCTCGTTGCGCTCTCGCCCGGATGCAAGTGTGACCCGAATGATCTCTACATCGCCCCGACCCTGATCATCGACCCGCCGCGTGACAGCGCCGTCATGCAGGAGGAAATTTTCGGGCCGCTGCTGCCCGTGCTTCCGTACGACAGCGAACAGGAGGTGATTGAATTCTGTCACGCCCGCCCCTCGCCACTCGCGCTCTATCTCTTCGGCAGCGATCGCGCACAGCAACAGCGCTTTATGGATGCGATTCCCTCCGGCGGCGTCTGCATCAACGACACCGTCAGCCAGTTGATTCCGAAAGAACTGCCCTTCGGCGGACGGGGAGCCAGCGGATGGGGCGCCACGCATGGTAAAGCGGGGTTTGATGAATTCAGCCACTTCCGCAGTGTGCTGACGCGATCATTGCGCTTTGACTTCAAAGCCATCTACCCGCCCGCCAAGGTTTCACTAAAATCCATCAAACGTGCCTACCGATTCTTCGCCGGAGATTAATGCTTCAGCAGGGAGCGAACGGCAACGCGGACAAGCTCGGCATCGAGATGCGTGTTGCGGCAAGGGCCGTTGGTCTGAATATTCAGTACGCCGAGCACCGGTTTCGGAAAGACAGCCAGGATGCCCTGCGACAACTCTTTCTCGCAAGCCACTGCGATCACCGCTTTGACCTGCGGATCGCGCACAAAGGCCAGAGCCTCGCGCCCTCCTGCCGCCAGACTGCAACGAATCCTGAATTCGTCGCGGATGGCCAGAAGTTCCGTGACATTGCATTGTCCGCAGGCTTTGCAGTCGTCAATGGTTTCGCCCAGCGTCTGCGCACAGCCGTTTTTCTGCAGACAGCGCGGAACGAGCAATAGCAGATTTTCCGGCGACACCTTGATCAGGCGGCACCGTGTGAGCAGGTTGTTTAAGCTGACAAACAATCGGCTGAACATATCCACACATTACCTGCCGTGCGTTTGAAAAGAGACTTCTTTTTTGTCTAAATAAGCCGTAGGGTCACTCCACTAAGCGGGAGTGTTTTATGATCAACAAGCATGTGGTGGTGATCGGCGCAGGGCCCGGCGGATTAACCGCGGCGATGATTCTGGCGAATCGGGGTTTCCGCGTGACGGTTTTCGAGGCGCAGAGCCGGGTCGGCGGACGCAACGGCGCTTTTCAGCTCGGCCCCTACACCTTTGATATCGGCCCGACCTTCCTGATGCTCAAACCGATTCTCGATGAAGTGTTCGAAGAGGCCGGTGCCGACTGTGATGAATTGATGGAGATGCGCAAGCTGGAGCCGATGTACCGCCTTCAGTTTCAAGATAAGTTTATTGAACCCACCAACGGCGTGCAGAAGATGAAGGCCGAAATCGCCCGCGTCTTCCCCGGTCATGAAGAGGCGTACGGACCCTTCTTCACCCGCGAGAAAAAACGCTTCGATGCGCTCTATCCTTGTCTCCAGAAGTCGTACCACACGTGGCGCGCCTTTCTCTCCCCGCACCTGATCAAGGCGGTGCCGCATCTGGCGCTCGGCAAAAGCCTCTACGACATCATGGTGAAAAATTTCCGCGAAGAGAAGCTGGCGCTCTCATTCACCTTCCAGGCCAAATATCTCGGAATGTCGCCGTGGGAGTGCCCCGGCCTCTTCGCCATTATTCCCTACATCGAACACGCCTTCGGCATCTATCACCCGATCGGCGGGCTCAGCCGCATCTCGGACACGATGGCCGATACGGCCCGCGCCAACGGCGCGGACATCCGCCTCAGCTCACCCGTCAAACAAATCCTCGTGCGCGACGGCGCGGCCCGGGGCGTGGAGCTCGAAAGCGGAGAGCGGATTGAAGCCGACGAGGTGATCATCAATGCCGACTTCGCCTATGCGGCTTCGACTCTCTTTGCGCCGGGCGTGCTGAAAAAATACAGCCCCGCCAAACTGGAAAAGAAAAAGTTTTCCTGCTCCACCTTCATGCTCTATCTGGGGCTCGACAAACAGTACAACCTGCCGCATCACACCATTTTCTTCGCCGAAGACTACCGCAAAAACGTGGACGACATTTTTCACCTGCGTGAGCCGGACAGCGACCTGTCGGTCTACGTCCGCAACGCCTCCGTCACCGATCCAACCCTCGCGCCGGAAGGCCACTCCGCCGTCTACGTCCTTGTGCCCATGCCCAACCTGCGCTGCGGCATCGACTGGGAGAAAAAGCAAAACGCGTTCCGCGAGACCGTGCTCGATATCATGGAAAAACGCGGCGGCATGACCGGACTGCGCAGTCATATCGTGGAAGAAAAAGTGATGACGCCTGCGGACTGGCGCGACGATCTCAACGTGTACGAAGGCGCTACGTTCAATCTGGCGCACAGCTGGGATCAGATGATTCATCTGCGTCCGCGCAACAAGTTTGAAGAGGTGGACAACTGCTACCTCGCGGGCGGCGGCACCCACCCAGGAAGCGGACTGCCGACAATTTATGAATCGGGCCGCATCGCCGCCAACCTGATTTCACGGCGCCACGGCGTTCACTTCACCTCTGCCAACCGACTGGCCTGAAAACCCGATTACGCTTCGGAGATACAACTGACGGGGCAGACGGGTTCACAAGCGCCGCAGTCGATACAGTCGGCGGCTTTAATGAAGCGTTTTTCGCCGACCTCAGAAATGCAGTTCACCGGACAAACCGGCTCGCAGGCTCCGCAGTTGACGCATTCTTCTTTGTTGATGATTCGTGCCATGGCTCTCTCCTTTTCAGATTACTTTATTCCCAGCTTTTTCAGAATCCACATCATGGGACACCAGTTGGTGAATGCCGATTGCAAAAGGTTCAAACCGATAAAGGCCGTGAACCAGAGCCACAGCGGGCTGACATAATGCGCCAGCAACAGACTGATTAACAGAAGTCCTCCGGCGATACCCCTCAATGTTCTTTGCATTGTTTCATCCTCCTTTAATTGCCTCGCCGTGTCTGCGACGCATCACCATGTAATAAATCATCGGTATGGCGGTGCGAGACAGGAGTGTTGAGGCAATCTCTCCGGCGATCAGCGACAGCGCGAGTCCTTGAAAAATCGGATCAAACAAAATGACCGAGGCGCCGACCACGACCGCCGTTGCGGTTAAAAGCATCGGCCGGAATCTCTTGGCGCCGGCATCGATAACAGCTTCTTCGAGAGGCATGCCCTCCTTGACCCGCAGTTCGATGAAATCCACGAGGATGATTGAATTGCGAACCACAATTCCCGCGCCGGCGATCATGCCGATCATAGATGTTGCCGTAAAAAACACACCGGTCCTCCAGTGCGCCGGAAGGATGCCGACCAGCGTTAACGGTATAGGAAGCATGATGATGAACGGCGTCTTAAAGGACTGGAACCAGCCGACCACCAGCGTGAAGATGAGAACCAGAACGACTGCAAATGCGATTCCCAGGTCGCGGAAAACCTCGTAGGTGATCT
>JBAXDG010000050.1:0-11245 GCA_037141075.1 Kiritimatiellales bacterium | reverse complement strand
GCAGATGCCAGGGAGATACGCGGCGGGCGGCCTGAAGTTCGTTCGGCCCGTATTCCTCCAGACGACGACGCGCCTCATCCGTACTCAAACCGACCGGGCTGGTCTTCAGTTCCGCCAAGGTCGAGTCAACGGTCAGCGTATGCCATACAGGCATGGCGGTTGAAGTCGGGGATACGGGAGTTACTTTGCTGTTTTTCGACATGGGTCAATCGTCCTTTCTAAATCATGCATTATCGCGAAGCCGGAAGTTAACGGGCGGGTTTGGTGCGGTCAAACACAACTGGTCAACATAAAGCTCGGCGAAGTGCCGCGGCAAATCGCAATGCACCGGAAAAAGGTTCGGAAAATTCCGGCCGGTTTAAGATTTCACATGTTGGCCGCGTTCGAACCGGGCCATGAGGTAGTAGGCGCAGGGAACAACGAGCAGGGTGAACACGGTGGAAACAAAAACGCCACCGATGATAGCCAGCGCCATGGGTTGCCGGGTTTCCGACCCGACTCCGAGGCCCAGCGCGATGGGAAGTGCTGCGGCAATCGTTGCGGCGGACGTCATCAGGATCGGTCTCAGCCGGATCGGGGCGGCGGTTATGATCGCCTCTTTCAGCGGCATGCCTTCCGCACGCTTCCGGTTCATGAATTCGACCAGCAGAATCGAGTTCTTCTTAACCACGCCCATCAACAGGATGATGCCGATAGCGCTGTAAAGGTTCAGCGACTGGTTGGTGCCCCACAGCGTTATCAATGCACCTGTGATACTGAACGGTAGCGCCAGCAGGACGGTGAACGGATGAATAAAGCTGTTGAACTGCGAAGCTAGAACCATGTAGGCGACCACGATACCCAGCAGGAAGGCAATCCAGAGCCCGCTACCCGATTCGCTGAAGGTTTTAGATCCGCCTTCCAGATGGAAGGCGTAGCCGGGCGGCAGAATTTCTTTTGAAATTTTTGCCGCCTTTTCCAGCGCCGTGGCTTGTGAGGCACCGGTCGCCAGATTGGCGGTCACGGAGATGGCGCGCTGGCGGTTAATACGGCTGATGCTCTGCAAGGTCGAAGCCTCCTCCAAACGCACCACGCTTCCCAACGGAATCAGCTCCCCGTAGGAGTTGCGAACCATCAGGGTTTTCACGTCTTCCGCGCTCAGCCGGTCTTCGGGCGTCAACCGCAGCCGGACATCATACCGCCGACCATCCCGGGTGAATTTACCCTGACGGATACCACCCATCGCCACGTTCACCGTCCGGCCGATATCCTCCATCGTGACGCCTCGGACCGCCGCGGCCTGCCGATCCGGAATGATTCGGACCTCGGGCATACCCGTGCGGTAATTATTGTCCAGATCGACGACCAGACCGGTCTGCTCAAGTTCATCCATAATTTTACGGACTAAAGATTCAAGCAGGGTGTAGTCGGGTCCGGTAATATTGAACTCCACCGGCAGACTGCGCCGCGCTGAGAGACCGCGCGCCGAATTGTCCCGAAATGAAATGCGCAACCCTTGGACGCTTTTCAGATCTTTCCGGAATTCGGCCATTAATTCGGCTTGGGTTTTATTGCGCTGTTTTTTTTCCACTAGCGTGATTCCCATCGATGTTTCGTTCGGTCCGCCGCTACCGCCGACCAATGTGTACGAACGCAGAACCTCGGGCCGTTTTTTAAGATAGGCCTCCACCTCCTTCACTCGCGAATCGGTCAATGCGAGAGATGATCCGACGGGAGCCCGGAGGCTGGCGGATATGTAGGATAGATCCTGTGCCGGAACAAATTCGCGGCGGAGGTTTTTCCCCAGCCATAGGGAGGAGGCAAAAACGGCAACCGCGCCAGCCAGCACGAGCCATCGCCATTTCAATGCGAAGGAAAGAAACCGGCCATAGGCTCGGTCTAACAGATTGAACATAGCGCCGGAACATCGCTCCAGCCAGCCTCGTTTGCTGCGCCGCGACATCATCATCGAAAGCCGCATCGGTGTGAGCGTAACCGCTTCCAGCAACGACAACAGCACCGCCGCCGTCATGGTGACGCCGAACTGGTAGAAGAACCGGCCGATCACTCCTGACATAAACGCCACCGGCAGAAAGATCGCCACGACGGCCGCCGTCGTGGCCACGGCCGCGAAAATGATTTCGCGAGCCCCATCCTCGGCGGCTTTGACCCTGTCTTTCCCCATCTCGAAATGCCGGACAATGTTCTCCAGCACCATGATGGAGTCGTCCACGACGATCCCAATGGCCAGCGCCAGGCCGAGCAGCGTGAACGTATTGAGCGTAAATCCCGAAAAATAGAGAATGGTGAAGGTTCCGATGATGGAGGTCGGAATGGAGAGAATGATGTTGAATCCCGAGCTCCATGTCCCGAGAAACAGAAAACAGATCAGGGCCGTCAGAATCGCGGCGGTCATCAGTTCATGCTCCGTGGCTTTCACAGCCTGTTCCACGGGACGGGTGAGGTCTGTATTGATCTGAAGTTTCATGCCGGCCGGCAACGACGGTTGAATCTCTTCCATTTTCGCCCGGACCAGACGCCCGACTTCCACTTCATTAGCACCGCGCTGCTTGGTGATTCCAATGATCACCCCCGGTTCGCCGGAAATCCGTACGAGACGGCGTATGTCGCTCAACCCGTCTTCCACTCTGGAAACATCCTTTAATCGAATGGTGACATCCTGGATCGGCTGTCCGCCGCGGTGCGTAATGGGGATGTTGGAGACCTGCTCAACGGTAAGCCCCTCCCCCATAACCCTGAGATTCATCTCGGTTTCCGGGTTCTCGATATACCCGGCCGCCAGCTCGGCGTGTTCCTGTTCGACGGCCCGCTGGATATCGAGAATGGTCAGTTCGTATTCCTGAAGTTTCTTCGTGTCCACCCAAAGGCGCAGGTTGCGCTGGCCGTACCCGAAAAGAGAGACTTCACCCACACCCGGAATGACTTGAATCTGATCCGTCAGGAACGTCTCGACGTAATCCACCAGTTCGCGCGGCGATTGTGTGCCGGAGACCCCGAGGCGCAGAATATCCTCCCCTTCGGTCGTATTCTTCTGGATCGTCGGAGGATTAACATTCAGCGGCAGGCGGAGGTCCGCCAGCGCCCCCTGGACTTCCTGCAGAGCGGCATCAATGTCGCGGCTGAGTTCGAATTCCAGTTCGATTGAGGCCGATCCCTGCCGGATGCTTGAGCGAATCTCCTTCAGTCCGTCCACAGAGATTACGAGCTGTTCGATCCGGTCCACGAGTTCGGCTTCCATGATCTCAGGGGCGGCGCCTTCCCAGGAAACGCGGACTCCGAGCACGGGAAAATCAATGTCGGGCATCTGGCTGATGCCCATTCGGCCCACACTGATGGCGCCGAAAACTATCAGCCCGAACATGAGCATCCAGGCAAAGACCGGACGGCGGATGGAAAAGTCGGATAGCGTCATGGCGACACCTTTCCTGCGGCGACATGGAGGTGAACCATATCGGCGCGCAGTTGATTCGCCAGAGCCGCCTCGCGCTGACGCAACCGCCAGTACTGAACCGAGGCCGAAAGAACATCGAGGTTATTTACGCGGCCCAGTTCATAGTCCTTCTGAAGCAACGCAAGCGTATCGGCTGAGACGCCTATCGCCGCCTGCAACTCAGACCACTGCCTCAACTCGTAAAACAGGGACTGGTAGGCCTGCCGGACATCCCGTTCTGAAGACCGCTGTAATTCCGCCAGCCGCAGTTCACTGATCCTAAGCATCTGTCCGGCTTCGGCAATCCGCGCCATACGCCTGCCACGGTCGAACAGCGGAATCTCAAGACTCAGAACAATGTCCCACTCGCTTTGGGATCGCGGATCGCGATAAAGATAGCTGTTCGCATCCAGACTCACCTTGGGTATGCGATCTGCCTTGGCCGCCTCCATATCGAACCGCGAGGCCTCCACACCGGCTTTACCCGCCTTGATGTCCTCACGGTCTGTTGCGTCCACAAGATACTTATCCACATCGCCGATTGCAGGCAGCGGCGACTGATCAATCACCTGAAGACTGGACGCGGGCTGTCCGGTTATGAACGCCAACAGCTCCAGCGATGCGGCATAAGACTGGTTGAGCTGCTCAATCGTCAACCTCGCCTCCGCCATCTGGCTTAACGTCGTCAACAGATCGGACTGTTTCGAGCGCCCGAGTTTTATCCGGCGATCCAACTCCACAGTCCGGGTGTCCAGCGCCTTGAGCTGTTCCTGAACAGCGGACAGCTGATCCTGAAACGACCGGACCTGATAGAAAACGTCCGCGACATCCTCGTAGAGCAGCAGACGGGCCTGTTCCACATCATGGGAAAGGGCAAGACCTTCCGCCTGTCTGGCATCAGCAACGCGAGCGTTCCTGAAACCGTCGAACACGGTCCAGGATGCGGCGACACCCGCCTGCCGCGTGTCGTCCTTGTGGTCAGGACGCCATCTAGATTCCCCTTTGGCACTAACTTCCGGCCATAGGGCTCCCTGAGCCTGACGATAACGGTCTTCCGCCGCGCGCCACTCCGCCACATTGATCTGCAGCGACTCGCTTTTCGCCAGCGCCAGTCCGTATGCCGTGGTGAGACTGACCTCTGCCGCCCGGGACACCGGCACGATCGACAGCAGACACAGTCCTGAAACCGCCAAAAATCGGGTTTTGTGCAGAAGCCAATTCATGCGCGACAGCATCCCACAGTCGGCGGAGGATGTTCAATGACCAACTGCTCACGGTAAAAATAACTTTTGGCACCCTGAGATATTGCGCCGCAGGGGCCGCGCGTGCTATCAAGTCACGATGTATCTGAAATCTGTAGAGCTTGTTGGTTTTAAAAGTTTCGCTGACAAAACCCGTCTGGAGTTCGAACCGGGCATGACCGCCATCGTCGGGCCGAACGGTTGCGGCAAGAGCAACGTCTCAGACGCCATCCGCTGGGTGCTCGGCGAATCCCGCCCCACCGCCATCCGCGGCTCCTCGATGGAGGACTGCATTTTCAACGGCACCGACACCCATAAACCGCTCGGCATGGCGGAAGTCACCCTCACCCTCGCCGACTGCGAAAAGGAACTCGATCTCGGGCTGAACGAAGTCAGCATCACCCGCCGCGTTTTCCGCTCCGGCGAAAGCGACTATTTCATCAACAAGAAAGCCTGCCGCCGCAAAGACATCCAGCGCCTCTTTATGGATACCGGCATCGGCACCGATGCCTACTCCGTCATGGAACAGGGCAAGATCGACCGCGTGCTTTCCTCGCGTCCCGACGACCGCCGCGCCGTTTTCGAAGAAGCCTCCGGCATCACCAAATATAAAACCGACAAGCTGGAAGCCCTGCGCAAACTGGAGCAGACCGAAGCCAATCTGCTGCGCCTCGCCGACGTCATCCGCGAAGTGAAGCGGCAGATTATCTCGCTCCAGCGTCAGGCGGGCAAAGCCCAGCGCTACAAAACTCTGCAGGAAGAACTGCGCGGGCTCGACATCTATTCCACGCGCCACCGCCTGAAACAGCTGAGCGACCGCATTGAGGAAATCCGCGCCCAGCTCGAAACATCCCGCATCAAAGTCGATTACACCCATCGGCGTATCGCTGCCGCCAACGGCGAAACCGATGCTCTGCGCGCCGAACTCCAGCATCTCGAAACCGCCATCGGCGCGGCGATGGATAACGCAATGCGCATCAAAAACGAACTCGAACGCGCGCAGCAGACGATCCGCACCAACGCCGAGCGTATCACCGAACTCGAAACCCTCGCACAGCAGAACACCAAAGAATCTGAAGAAGCCAAAAGCCGACTGGCTCAGCATCGCCTCTCGCTCGACGAAGTGGTTCAGATGATGCAGTCCGCCGAAGCGGAACGGCTGAAAGCCAAGACTGAACTTGAAACCGCCACCGCCCGTCAGCGCGAAACCGAAACGCAGGTACACTCCAGCCGCGAAGCGCTGAACCTCCTGCGCAATGAATCGATGACGCTCGACCAGCGTATCGGCCGCCTGCAGAACGAACTTTCCGAAATTGACGCCAAAGAGCGCGCCGGCGTCATCCGCAAAGAACAGCTCGCCGCCGAGAAAAACAACCTCGAACGGACGCTGGCCTCCTATCAGGAACGCGGCACGCAAATGGCCGCCAAAGCGGAAGAACTCAAACTGTCCGTCGCCGCGCAGCAGACCGCGATGACCGAACTGCGCGACCGCCGCTCCTCCGCTGCGGAAAAAATCCAAACCTTGGAAAAAGAGATTTCCGAACTCCAGCGACAGTTGGCCGACAAAAATGCCCGCCTCGAAATGGTCTTTGAAGCCCGTAAAGAAGGTTTCCCCGCCGGTGCGCAGCACCTGCTCGACCGCGGCGATAAAAACGTCATCGGTCCGCTGGCTGAACAGTTCACCGCCGCGCCCGGTTTTGAAACCGCGCTCGAAGCGGTTCTCCGTCCGTGGATGGACGCTCTAGTTGTCCGCACCCGCTCCGGCGCGCGTAATGTGCTCACCCTGCTGGCCGAAAGCAAGCAGGGCGCGGTGCGCCTGCTCGCCGCCGAAGGCGACGTACCCACCGGTGTCGTAGAAAATTCTCTGCTCAGCAAAATCTCCTGCGCCGACGAAGTTCGCCCGCTAGCCGCGCGGCTGCTTGCCAACGTATTCATCGCTGAAGATCTTCAGGCCATTCCCCTTACTCTGCCCGCCGGTTCGGTCTTCGTCACGAAGCGCGGCGAACTGCTGACCGCCGAAGGCGCGGCCGAACTCTGGAAACCCGAAGAAGGCGAAGTCAATCCGCTGGGCCGCCACCATCTGCGCGAACAGTTGCAAGGCGATATCCAGACCTTGGAAAAAACGCTTTCCGATAAACGCCGGATGCTCGAGGCGCTGCGTGCCGAACAGCACGGAACGGGCGACGCGCTCGAAGCCGCCCAGCGCGAACTCGATGACCGCCGCCGTTCTCTCGCCGTACAGGAAGGCGAAAGCCAGGTCATCGCCCGCGAACTGAAGCAGGCGCGCGACCGGGTCGAAACCGTCACGTATGAATTTGATAAGCTGATGAAGCAGCAGGGCTCCGGCGAAGACCGCCGCACGGCCGTCGCCCGCGAAGGCGCCGAGGCGCGTGACCGGCTCGCACAGATCCGCCAGCAGATTTCCACGCAGACCGAAGCGCTCAACACGCTGGAAGAACAACGCTCCGTTGTTCTCTCCGAAACCTCCGAATGCCGTGTGCAGTATTCACAGCACGAACAGCGCATCGAATCGCTCAAGAGCCGCCGCCAGCCGCTCGAAGCACGGTTGAAAGAACTGCAGGAACTGATTGAAGAGCGTACGCGCGGTGTCAGCTCCTATCAGCAGCGCGTCGCCCAGCTCAAGACCGCCAGCAGCGAAGCCGAAGAAAAAATCGCTCCGCTCAGCAAGGCGGTTGCCGCCGCCGAACAGAAGCTGTCCGAAGCGCGGCAGGTGCGCGAAAAACAAACCGCCGCCCTTTCCAGTCGCGAACAAAGCCTGCGCACGCTCCAGAATGAACTGGAAGAACTGCAAAGCGGCAAGACCGGCCTTGAAGTCGAGCTGGCTGAACAGCGCATGCGCCACCAGAACTCGCTCGACCGGCTGACTTCCACCTGGCACATCACGCCCGACCAGCTCGCCCGCGAACCCGCCCCGAAATGGGAAGACGGCGTCGAGCCTTCGATGGAAGAAATTGAAATTCAGGCGGCCGAACACCGAGCCAAACTCGAATCCATGGGGCCGGTCAATCTGGTCGCTATTGAAGAGCACGCGGAACTCGAAGAGCGCTTCGCCTTCCTCAGCCAGCAGGAAGCCGACCTGATCAGCGCCAAAGATCAGCTCGTTGAAATGATTAAAAAAATCAACGCGACCACCACCGAACTGTTTAAAGATACTTTTGATAAAGTGAACGAAAACTTCGGCATCATCTTTGAGCAGCTCTTCGGCGGCGGCGCGGCCAAGCTGGTGCTGGTCGACGAAACCGACGTGCTGGAATCCGGCATTGAGATTATCGCCCGTCCTCCGGGCAAAAAACTTCAGACTATCTCGCTGCTCTCCGGCGGCGAGCGCACGATGACGGCCGTGGCGCTCCTGTTTGCACTGTTCAAAGTCAAGCCGAGCCCCTTCTGCGTGCTCGACGAAATGGACGCGGCGCTCGACGAAGCCAACGTCAGCCGGTTCGTAAAAATGGTCAAAGGCTTCCTGACGCAGTCGCAGTTTATCTTGATCACCCACAGCCGCCAGACAATCTCGGCGGCCGACGTGATCTACGGTGTCACTATGCCAAATCGCGGCATCTCGCGCACCATGTCCATGAAGTTCTCCGACTATCAGGACTCCGACGCCGCCAAACCGTGATTTTTTCGCTTTCTCGGAATCGACACGATCTGATACTATCGTCGCCTTATTTTTCAAAAATGTTTTGCAGAGCGTATTAACACAAATGGAGGATGCCTTTATGAAAATGGTAAAAGATAAGAAGCTGCTCATGGGTTCAGACAGAGCGGGATATGCATTGAAAGAAGCGATCAAATACCAACTGGAGTATGAAGGGTGGGAAATTACCGACGTCGGGGTTCAGGATCCGTTGGATCCCAATCACGAAATGTTTCATCGTGTAGGCTTCAAGGTCGGCTCCATGATTTCGGAAGGTGAGTTTGAACGTGCGCTGGTTTTCTGCGGCACGGGACAGGGAATCCATCTGGCTGCAAACAAATGTCCACATGTTCAATGCGCGATGGTTGAGAGCGAGCCGGCAGCACTGCGTGCGATCACCGGCAATGACTGCAACGTTCTATCCATGGGCGCCTGGTTTATCCCGCCGGCCATGGGAATTGCCTGCGCCAAAGCGTTCCTTGAGCATAACTTTGGTGAGGGATTTGAGTACTGGCCGCTGTTTTACGAATATCACAAGCTGGGCCATGACGAGATTGAAAACTTCAATTACGAGGAATACAAAGCGAACGGATTCAAACTGAAGAATCCCCCCAAGGTTCCAATGGGGTTCAATCCGAGAGTGGCGCCTCGTAAAAAATAACCGGATCGGTTAACGATACCGTGATGAGGGCCGGAGAAATTTCTCCGGCCCTTTTTATTTTGTGCGGAACCCGGCGCGGCGATAGCACGCTCATTACTTGCGCCCGTTGTCTTCCGGTGCTATAAATGGAGCCGAGGTCTGGAAGTCGTCTTGTCAACCTGACTGGGAGAATCCGCTGTGAAAAACCCCGCGAAAGCTTTGATTACCCTGTTCGTCTTCGCCGCCGCCGCGATAAACACCTTTGCCGTTTGGCAAACGCAAACCGGCCCTGATAGAAGAACTGTCGCTCTGGCCCCCGGCGGAACCGTATTTCGAGGAAAGGACGGCCGACTGGTGTCGGTTCCCAAGGGCTGGAAAAAGGAACGGGGTGCCGACGGCCGTTTTGTTGCAATCCCGCCAGAGGGACGTTCCAAGCGCGGACGGGATGGACGGGCGATTGCCATTCCAAAAGGCTGGACCTTTCAAAACGGAAAGGACTATCGCGGCATTGCAATCCCGCCCGAAGGCACAACGATCAGCGGGAAAGATAAGCGTCTGGTTGCCATCCCGAAAGGCTGGACGAGCGTCGTAGGCGAAGACGGACGTGTCGTCGCTGTTCCGCCGGGCGGAACAACGGAAACAGGCAGCGACGGATACACCATTGCTGTTCCGAAAGGCTGGACCACCGCAACCGGCCTAAAGGGTCGCAAGATGGGCCCGGACGGTCGCAAGGTGGCAATCCCTCCGGGCGGAACATTTATTTTAGGACCTGATCAATATGCGACGATGCTTCCTCCGGACAATTTCGACTTAACGGATTACCTTACCCTTTACTGCATCCTTGAGCCCCAAAGCGAGGCGCTGGACGAGGAAGAAGAAGTAGTGACAGAAGAAGAAGACACAAGTGAGGACGAGTAAAAATAAAGGGGATTTTATGAAGAACCGTACAAAAATCTCAATGTTCCTGTTTATTTTTGTATCCGGCGCGATAAATACCTTCGCGGTTTGGGAGGCTCAAACGTGCCCGGATGGACGGGTTGTGGCCATTGCCCCCGGCGGAACCGGATTTTGCGGAAAGGACGGCCGAACGGTGTCGGTTCCCAATGGTTGGGAAATAAAAAAAGGTTCGGATGGACGTAGTATTGCGATTCCTCCAGAGGGAAGTGCCAAGAAAGGAAGTGACGGCCGATTAATTGCCGTTCCAAAAGGATGGAGCTTTAAAAACGGAAAAGATGGCCGCGGCGTGGCAATCCCGCCTGGAGGCGAAGCGGTCTGCGCGAAGGATAAGCGCCTGATTGCCGTCCCGAAAGACTGGACGAGTATCGAAGGAGACGACGGCCGCGCCGTCGCTGTTCCGCCGGAAGGAACAACGGAAGCCGGCTACGACGATCGCTTGTCTGCCATCCCGAAAGGCTGGACGAGCGCTGCCGGCCCGGACGGCCGCAGGGTGGCGATTCCCCCAGGCGGAGACTTTAAGGTGGGGACTGATAACGCCGCGGCTGTGCTTCCGCCGGATAACTTCAATCTGACAGATTACGTCACTCTCTATTGCATACTTGTACCGCAAACAGACACCGTGCTCGACGATGAAGAAGAAGCGGCGGCGGCAGAAGAAGAAGATTAGCCGAGGCCTGATCTGTTTTTCAAATATTGGACCCGAGCGAAGCGAGAGAGGCCCCGCGAATGCGGGGCACTGACCGAAGGAAAGGGCAAACAATCAAGCCCGCTCGAAGCGGGCGACGCTTTCCACATGGTTGGTTTGCGGAAAAAGATCAACCGGCTGCGCGCTGATGAGTTTATAAAGTCCGCCCTCGCAAAGAAGCTGTCCGTCGCGCGCCAGTGAGGCCGGGTTGCAACTGACATAAATCACCACCGGCGGCGCCAGTTCGCGCAGCATTTCCACCGCCTTAGGATGCATACCGGCACGCGGCGGATCGGTGATGACCACATCCGGCAGTCCGAAGGCTTCCAGTTCCGCACGGATTTTCCCGAAGTGCATCAGATCCATCTGCCGGAAGGTACAATTCATTGCGCCGTGCTCTTCAGCGTTTTTCTGGGCATCCGCCACTGCCGCTTCAACCAGTTCGATACCGAGAACGCGGGCGCAGTGTTTCGCGGCGAACAGCGCAATCGAACCGGTTCCGCAGAATAAATCATAAACCGTTTCTTTTCCGGTCAGCCGCGCGGCGGTCAGAATTTCGTTATAGAGCTTCTCAGCCTGGATCGTGTTGGTCTGGAAAAACGAGTTGGGCGAAATGCGGTAGGTGTATTCGCCGAGC
>JBAXDG010000049.1:0-11286 GCA_037141075.1 Kiritimatiellales bacterium | reverse complement strand
ACATCGTCGGGCATTTTGGAAGAAACGGTGCGCGGACGCGGCGAGTATTTGGCGATGTGCGCCAGATCAAGCTTCAGCTCGCCGTAGAGCTTCATCGTTTCCATGAAATCGGCTTCCGTCTCGCTCGGATAACCGACGATAACATCGGTATTGATCGAAGCGTCTGGAATAATTTTCCGGATATTGGAAACGACCTGCCGGTATTCGGCGTTCGTATAGCCGCGGCGCATCGATTCAAGAATCCGGTCACTGCCCGCCTGAAACGGCAGTTCAAAGTACGGGCAGACTTTTTCCGTTTCCGCGACGGCGCGGATCAGCTCTTCGTCAATGTACGACGGATGGCTGGTCAGGAACCGGACACGCAAGATGCCGTCGATTTTCGCCACCTCTTTGAGAAGCCACGCCAGATTCCTGTCACCGTCGAGATCGAAGCCGTAGCGGTCGACAATCTGCCCGAGCAGCGTCACCTCTTTAACCCCCTGCCCGGCCAGCGAACGCACTTCGGACAGAATTTCCTCCGGCTTACGGCTGCGGTCAGGGCCGCGGCGGTACGGAATGATGCAGTAGGAGCAGGCATGCGAACAGCCCAGCGTGATCGGCACAAACGAAGTGATCGCCTTTTCGCGGTTCACGGCCGGCAGCCGGTAATCGGCCAGTTCAATCTGCGTGCGGTCGAGATGACTGTATTCGTCGCGGTTCAAAACATAGTCAATCAGCGCGTCCGTCTGCGACGGTGCCATGAAAACATCCACGAACGGAAACCGCGCCGCGAGATCTTCCGCCTCGCGTTTGCCGACCATACAGCCCATCAGCGCGATAATCATCCGTCGCTTATTCTTCTTGGTGTCGCCGAGCGAAAGCAGTTTGGAAACCGCTTTGTCCTCCGGCTGCTGGCGCACCACGCAGGTATTGAGCACGGCGATATCGGCATGCTCGGCGCGCGGAGTTTCCGCGAAACCCAGCGCTTCGAGCTGCGAAGCGAGGTAGCGCGAGTCGGCCTCGTTCATTTGACAGCCGATGGTCCAGATGTGATACGTTCCAATCATTGAAAATCCTTTTGCAAGGCGACGCTTTTACCACAGGTTTGAGGGCATAATCAAATGTGGCGCAGGCGCCCTCGCCTGCGGAATCCGGCAGACGAGAGCGTCTGCCCCACCGCAACTACACAGCGCCGCAGAGGGTGAGCATGACGGCTTTCTGGACGTGGAGCCGGTTTTCGGCTTCATCAAAGACAACCGATTGCGGGCCGTCGATCACTTCAGATGTCTGCTCCGCGCCGCGCAGTGCAGGCAGGCAGTTCATGAAAATAGCATCCGGTTTGGCGTGCTTCATCAGCGCGGCGTTCACCTGGTACGGAGTGAACAGTTTAATGCGCGCGGCCTCCTCATCCTTCGGAATGTGATAGCTCATCCACGAGTCGGTATAGACGATGTCAGCATCTTTGATCGCTTCGACCGGATCGTCGGTGACAACCAGTTCGCAACCCGATTCCTGCGCAAACTGTGAACACAGTTCCGTGACTTCGACGGCAGGCATCTGCTCTTCGGGCGAGCCGACGCTGATGTGTATGCCCAGTTTGGTGCAGCCCTGCATGAGCGAATGGGTGACGTTGTTAAAGCCGTCGCCGAGATAAGCGAGCTTAAGGCCTTTTAGTGTGCCCTTCTTTTCCTGAATCGTCTGAAGGTCGGCCAGAATCTGGCAGGGATGACCTTCGTCGGTGAGCGCGTTGATCACCGGGATGGTGGCGTACTCGGCCATTTTGAGAATGTCTTCGTGATTAAAGAGCCGCGCCATGACGATATTGCACATGCGGCTCATCACTTTGATGGAATCTTCGATGGTTTCCTTGCCGCCGCCCATCGGCGAGGTGCTCATGTCGTAATAAATGGCGTGGCCGCCGAGCTGGGTCATGCCGATCTCAAACGAAATCCGGGTGCGCAGGCTCGGCTTTTCAAAAATCATCAGCAGGGTTTTCTGCTTCAGAGCGTCCGCATACTTCTGCGGCTTGGCTTTCACTTTGGCGGCCAGCGCCAGCACGTCGAGGATTTCCTCCGCGCTCCAGTCCTTGAGAGAGATCAGGTGTTTCATATTTTTGCCTCCTCGTAATAGGCCCGCACGGCACCGTCGCACTCGAAGATGCTCAGAATCAGCGCGGCGCGGATCCACATCCCGTTACGCACCTGCCGCCAGTAAACAGCGCGCGGATCGCTGTCGACCGCCGGATCGATTTCGAGGCGGCGCGGCAGCGGATGCATGATGACTGAGTTTTTGCCGAGAACCTTTAAATGGTCTTTGGTGAAGTGATAGGCCGACGTGTTGATTTTACTGCTCTCGCCGTCCACGTCCCACTCGTCCTGAATGCGGGTCATGTAGATGGCGTCCACTTCCGGGATCACCTTGGCAAAGTCGGTGCTGATTTCATACGGCATACCCGCCGCGTCGAGCTGTTTGAGAATGTCGTCGCCGATCTGCAGTTCCGGCGGCGCGACGAAGTAGGCTTTGACGCCTTTGTACTGCGTGAGCAGCCACGCCAGAGAACGGACGGTGCGTCCGCGTTTCAGGTCGCCGACGAAAGCGATTTTCTTACCGTCAATGCCGCCGATCTTTTCAAAGCTGCGCGCCAGCGTGTAAATGTCGAGCAGCGCCTGAGTCGGATGCTGGTCTTTACCGGAACCGGCGTTGACGACCGGCACCGGGCGCGAGGTATTCGAGAGCATCCACGCGATGCGCTCGGCAAAGCCGCCCGCCGGATGGCGCATAATGATGAGGTCGGCGTACGAGCTGAACGTCCGCACCGAATCCTCCGGCGACTCGCCTTTCATTTCGCTGGAGGTGGAGCTGTCGCGCACATTCATGGTCTTCATGCCGATGATCTGGCAGGCGGAATAGAACGAAAGATAGGTGCGGGTCGAGGGCTGGGCGAAATAGAGCATGGCGTGCTTATCAAACAACTGAGTCTGAAGAAACGCGCTGCCTTCGCGGAATTTCGCAATGCGCCGCACGCAGGTGGCCAGCGAGCAAAGATCCTCGAGCATCGGACGGCTGAACTGCTGGGCGACCAGCGCGTGAAACGATCGGCCGTTTTCGACGAAATACGGCGCCTTCTCAACAGAGCTTAAGCCGCTGAATTTATCCCACACGATCCGGTCTAATGCCGCCGTTTTGCTCATGCAACCTCCCTGTTTCCAAACCTCGGAACCCTATATGCCATTTTTTCCAGTGTTTGGAAAATGTTTCAGAAAGAAACATCACCGGCCCAGATGGCGCTGACTGCGCCGGTCTTATCGCGCAGGAGCAATTCGCCGTCCGGCCCGAAACCGGCAAGAACGCCGCTATGAACCGTGCCGCCGTCACGCACAGCGACCGTTTCCCCGATATTCTGGACTTTCGCCTCCCAGTTCTTCCGAACATTGGAAAATCCGCCCGCCGCCCATTCGTCGAGCCGAACCGAAAGACGCTTCAGCAATTTTCCGAGCAGTTCATCGATGTCGCGCCGTTTGCCGGTTTCCATCAAAACCGACGTGGCTGGCTGATCAATGTGCTCCGCGTCCTGCATATTGACGTTCAGGCCGATGCCAATGATCACACCGTCGGAAATTCCTTCGGAAAGAATGCCGCAGATTTTTTTACCGTTCACCAGCACATCGTTCGGCCATTTCAGCGACGGCTTCAATCCTTCCGCTTCGAGCAGTTCGGCAACAGCGACCGCGGCGGCCATCGAAGCGGCGGGCAGTTTGCGCCGGTCATAACTTCCGCGCAGGAAAATGGAAAACGTCAGGTTTTCGCCGGTTGAGGAAAGCCACTGGCGTTCGCGCCGTCCCCGACCTTGCGTCTGTTCGCGCGCCGCAATCACCTTGCCGGACGGCAGATTACTCTCCACCGCCAGCCGCTCCTTGAGAAAGGTATTGGTGGATGGAAGCCGTGCGTACCACTGGAGATAAAATTTCATCGCTGGTCTTATTACTGAAAATCAAACCGGTTTCACAGCTTTTCTTGGCAACAGTCCTTAAGCGGCAATGTGGAAGCGGCATCTTGCCGCTGGGCCAGAGGCTGGAAGCCTCTTCCACACTTTACTTTGACACGCCCTTTATCCGGCGTTACCTTCACACCGAATTAAACTTACCCGGAAATTTTCCGAAGTAAGGCAAATAACACTGTTGGACTGAAATGATGAAATACACATTGAAACCACTGTGCGTTTTATGCATGGCATTGATGTTGTCTGGTTGCGCCACATGCGTGGTGAGAAATCACAACATGAATGATCTGGCATCGGGAAGCGATAGAGGCAGGAAAGTCTATCCGGCGACACAAATGGATGGATCATGGATGGGGTGGAGCGTGCATGAAGTGAATCCCTTCTTATTCCTAGGAACACTAGTCGATTTTCCATTCTCCATTCTCATTGATACTGTTCTATTGCCATATGATGTAACCATGAAGATGATTGAATGAGGAAGTCCAACAACGGCGTCGTCCGTACGCGGTGCCCGCGCCGGACACGCCGGGCGTTCAACCAGCCCCATCCTGACATCCTGTTGATCCTGTCAAAAAACACTCTTTCCATTCTCTGACTCTTCGAGCCGTAATTGTAATGAAGGCTGGTCATTCGTGTGGCACATGGTTAACAATCTCTCCCGCATGAACGGCAAAAAAATCCATATTATCGGCATCGGAGGAACGGGAATGAACGGCGTCGCGCAACTGGCCGCGCAAGCCGGATATTCCGTCTCCGGCTCCGACCGCGCTTCCAATCTTCCAATTTTCCAATCTCTGAAAAATCTCGGTATCGAGATTTTTCCACAGGACGGCTCCGGCATTACCGCCGACACCGACTTTGTGGTCTACAGCACAGCCATCGAATCCGACAATCCGGACATCCAGAAAGCCAAATCCCAGAATATTCCCCTGCTCCACCGCGCTGATATGCTGGCAAAACTCTGCGAAGGCAAAGAAGTGATCGCCGTCGCCGGAACCGCCGGCAAGTCCACCGTCACCGGACTGCTCGGCTGGATTTTCCAATGTCTCGGCAAAGACCCGACCGTTTACTGCGGCGCACCGGTGTTGAATTGGAAAAGCAATAATGTGGCAGAGGCTTCCAGCCTCTGCAATCAGCGGCAGGGATGCCGCTGCCACTCTCTGGGAAACGTCCGCTTCGGAACCGGCCCGTGGATTATCGAAGCCGACGAAAGCGATCGCTCCTTTCTCAAATTCCATCCGCATCACGCCATCATCACCAACATCGCCGAGGATCATTTTGAACTCTCCGAACTTCACAAACTGTTTTCTCAATTCGAGTCTCAGGTGTCGGGTGTCGTGATCAAAAGCTCTGAACCGTTTAACTGTCCAACTCCCCTTTTGGGCAAACACAACGTCGAAAACGTCAACAATGCGCTGACGCTCTGTAAAGCACTCGGACTCGACATGCAGAAATGCGCCGACGCAGTCGCAACCTTCAAAGGCATTGAACGGCGGCTCGAACGGGTCGGCCCGAAAGTGATCGACGACTTCGCGCACAGCCCGGTAAAAATCGCCGCAGCGCTCGAAGCGGCTTCCACCGAGTTTCCGGCTTTCTCGGCCTACTGGCGTCCGCACGGCTACACCCCGCTTTTCCAAGGTCTGGATGGCTTTATCGAGGTTTTCCGTAATGCCTGCAAAGCGCCGCGTGAGGTCACGCGGCCTACAGATAATTGTAGGCCCGGTGACCCCACCGGGCGTTTAAAACATTTATTCATCCTGCCGGTCTATTTCGCGGGCGGAACGGTGAACATTAAAATCACCTCAGAGCAGTTTGTCGAACGGTTGAAAGCCGCCGGCGTTCCGGCGGAGTTTGTTCCGAATTACGACACGCTTGAGAAGCATCTGCTTGCAAACGGCCTTCCGGTTCTCGGCATGGGCGCCCGCGATCCCGAGTTGCCGCTCTTCGCGAAGCGAATCGCGGCAGTTATCCGCTAGAAGTTATCAGAAAACAGTTACTTGTTATCAGAGAAGTTTTCTCTAATATCCCTCCCCAATAACCTTTAACCGATAACTGATAACGGATAACTGCTAACCATGTTCCAGATTTACAACACGATGTCCCGCTCGCAGGAAGAGCTGGTTCCGCTGAAAGACAACCACGTCCGCATGTACACCTGCGGCCCGACGGTTTACAACTACGCCCACATCGGCAACTACCGCGCCTACATGTTCGAGGATCTGCTGCGCCGCTGGCTGAAGTACAAAGGCTTTGCCGTTACGCAGGTGCAGAATCTGACCGATGTGGACGACAAGACCATCCGCGGCTCGCGCGAAACCGGACTTCCTCTGCGCGACTACACGCAGAAATACAAAGACGCCTTTTTTGACGATCTCAAGACGCTCAACATTGAGCCCGCCGAGTTTTATCCCGCCGCGACCGACTGCATTCCCGAGATGATCGCGATCATCGAAAAGCTTTTCGCCAAAGGGCTGGCTTACAAGTCCGACGACGGCTCGGTCTATTTTCCGATCGATAAGTTTCCGGAGTACGGGAAACTGGCGCACCTTGACCGCGAAGGGATGCGCTCCGGTGCGCGCGTCGCGCAGGACGAATACGACAAGGAAAACGCCGCCGACTTCGCTCTCTGGAAAAGCTATGACGCCGACGACGGCGACGTCGTCTGGGATTCGCCGTGGGGCAAAGGCCGTCCCGGCTGGCACATCGAATGTTCCGCCATGAGCATGAAATATCTCGGCGAAACTTTCGATCTGCATACCGGCGGCGTGGACAATATTTTCCCGCACCACGAAGACGAAATCGCCCAGAGCGAAGGCGCCAATGGAAAGATGTACGCCAAGTACTGGATGCACTGCGCCCACCTCGTCGTGGACGGCAAAAAAATGTCCAAGTCGCTCGGCAACTTCTACACGTTGCGGCAGGTGCTGGAAAAAGGCTTTACCGGACGCGAAATCCGCTACGAACTGATCGGCACGCATTACCGCCAGTCGCTCAACTTCACCTTTGAATCGCTGACCGCTGCGCGCGCCGCCCTCGCCCGCCTCGACGAATTTTACGCCAAAGTCAAAGACGCCGCCGGTTCCGACACCCGACACCCGACACCCGACACTCTTCTCCCCGACTGGGCCGTGGAACTCGAAAAACGGTTCGCCGAATCGCTCGACGACGATCTAAATATCGCCGGCTCGCTCGGCGCGCTCTTCGACGGCGTCCACGAAGGCAACAAAGCTTTCCCCATGGATTCAAAAACCGCGCTGGCAATTTCCAACCTTTGGAAAAAATTGGATAGCGTTCTCGGCTTCCTTGAGCCGCCCTCCGCCGAAGTTCCAGCCGAACTGATTCAAATGGCCGAAGCGCGCGTCACCGCCAAAAAAGCGAAGAACTTCGCCGAAGCCGACCGCCTGCGCGACGCCATCGCCGCCGCCGGCTGGACCGTTCAAGACACTCCCACCGGCCCGAAGCTGAAGAAGCTTTAACCGCGAATGGACGCGAATTAACGCAAATAAGGTGAAACGTGATCTCCGAGCACGTTCAAAATGCGACGAGGGCATGCCGTCTACGATTTCTTCCCGTATTCAGCGGGGTCTTCGGCGACGGCAAGGTTTTTCTGATCGGCGAAGATTGCGCGGCGCTCTCTGGCGACTTCGCGGGCGAGGTAGATTTTGGCGAGACTCTGATACGGAACGTCCTGTTTATTCGCCAGCACTTTGAGATCGTCAATCAGTGACTCCGGAAGCCGGATTGAAATGGATTTCGTTGTCGGCTTCAGGTTCGGAAATGTAACCCGCCTTGCCGTAGAAAGGTCAAAGTAATCCAGCGTTGAATGGGTAGCCCAGAACTCGCGTTCCTCGTCTTCGGTTTTAAACTTCGGAATCTTCTTAGGTTTGGTTTTCATAGAACTGCCTTTCTTTCCGGTGCATGTCGCGGGCGGAGATCACGCGATACCTTGTGCCACGAACCGTAAATACGATGTGAAGCCTGCGCCCCTCATTTGTCGCTCCATACGCTGCATATCGTTGTTCTTCTTCTGAATGCTTATGATCATCCAAAATAATCAGCGGCTGGTTGAAAAATGCCTCCTCGCACTCGCCGTTGGACACCTTGTGCTTCAGCCGATTTTTATCGCGGTTCCCTCCGTCCCACTCGAAACCGTCCAACTGACTGAACCCGCTTTGCATGACCTAAATGTATACTGTTCCCATATACCGAGCAAGGTTTGTTTCCGGGTTGTTTAACTGTGGAAGCGGCTTCCAGCCTCTGGCCAGCGGCAAGGATGCCGCTTCCACTCTCACTTCCGTGTTTTCAGTGTGTTCCGTGGTTTGCTCTACAAATCCGGAACGGTTTCGGGATAGACCTGACCGGAGGAGCTGATTTTGAAAACGTAGATAAGGCCGGGGCGCAGCTTTTTATACACCGCATTGCCGTAGATGGCTTTGATGCCGTGCCGCTGGAGCGCCTCCGGATCGTTGGCCAAATCCCAGATCGCAGTCCAAAATATTTTCCGCTCTGAAAGACGAAGGCGTCCGAGCAGATCGGCATAGCGGGCAGGCGCAGCGCCCTGCTCTTCAATGGCAAATCCGGCGACGGGCGTCTGATTTTCGCCGTAAACGCGTCGCCAGAGATAAAGCGAGCGCTCCTTGCCGTCCATGACCGCCTGATCCGAAAAGGTGACGACCAATGCGTCAAAGTGGACGGTATCGCCTTCGATTTCATATTCCTTCTGGAGAACGGTTTTGAGCCGGTCATCACGGGCGGTTTCGACAAAACGAACGGTAGTGTAAAGTTTGCCGTCACGGTTTTCCTGCCGGACTACTTTGGCGTAGCCGATCTGGTCTTCGTGAGTCAGCGTGCTGATGGCCTGTTTCAGCTTTTTATTTTCGCCGAGCAGGTCGTGGATGGTTTTAGCGCCGTAAAAGAGCGCCCCGGCGAGATAAATCACCGCGACCAGCGTCAACAGCCCGAAAACGGTTTTGATCAGCTTTTTCATGGCCGGAACCGTACTCCGTTTTTCCAATCATTGGAAGCAACAGCGTTGCATTTTGGCGCTGTCGCGGCTAACTTCTTTCCACTATGAGCGGGAAATTCATAACCTTGGAAGGGCCGGAAGGCTCGGGCAAGTCGACACAGGCCAAGACGCTGATCCGGCGGCTGGCCGGTTGCGGCATTGAAGCGGTCTACACCCGCGAGCCGGGCGGCACAGCGATCGGCGAGGCGATCCGCAATATTCTCCAGCACAATGAGGCAGGCGAAGCTCCCTGCGAACGGACCGAATTGCTTCTGTTTGAAGCCAGCCGCAATCAGCTGGTTGAGAAAGTGATCCGCCCGCACCTTGAAAAAGGCAAGTGGGTTATTTGCGACCGGTTCATGGATTCAACCACCGCCTACCAGGGCTTCGGCCGCGGCCTGCCGGTCGAAGAGATTCAGGCCATCAACCGCTTCAGCGCCAACGGCATTGTGCCCGACCTGACCTTACTGCTCGATCTGGATGTCGCCACCGGTTTCGAGCGGATTACCCAGCGCTACCTCGCGCTCGGCGAGTCGGCTGACCGCTTTGAAAAGGAAGACCGCTCGTTCCACGAACGAATTCGCGCAGGCTATCTGAAGCTGGCGAAGGAAGATCCGAAACGCTTCCGCATCATTAATGCCGCGAAAAAACCCGCCGCCGTCGCGACCGCAATTTGGGATACCGTTAACGATGTCTTCAGGCAGTCAATTTAGCTCCGCCTGGACAGGCATCGAGGCGAGCTGGCGGAACGGTCAACTGGCGCACGCTTATCTACTGCAGGGCGCGCCGCACGGCGCGGCGCTACGCTTCGCCGAAAAACTGCTCAACCTGATTTTTAATAATCATCCGCAGGTTCAAACCCGCGCTCATCCCGATATCGTCTGGATGGAGCCGCAAAGTAAAAGCCGTCAGATTACAATCGATGAAATCCGCGACCTGATCCGCCAGCTTTCGCAAACCTCGTTCGCGGGCGGCTGGAAAGCGAGCGTGATTCTATGTGCCGACCGGATGACCGATCAGGCCGCTAATGCGCTTCTGAAAACGCTGGAAGAACCGTCGGCCAAAACGCTGCTGATTCTGATTACCGACGAACCGCAGGCGCTGTTGCCGACAATTTCCTCGCGCTGTCAGCGCATCTCGTTGTCTGATGAAGACGAAGAACGGGCGCACCATTGGAAAGATCCCCTGCTCGATATCCTCGGCGAACTGCCGCCGGCGAGTATCCCAGAGGCCGGACTGTTCACAGGCCGCATCACCGGAATTCTCAATGCGCTAAAAGAAGAGTTTGAGGCGGAAGAAACGGATCGCCTGCCGGAAGATCTGTCGGCCAAAGAAGCTAAAGATCTGTTAGCGGCTCGCTCAACAGCACGACTGATTGAATCGCGCACCGAAATCCTGCGCACGATGCTCCGCTGGCAGCGCGATGTGCTGATGCTGGTGCTGGAGCAGGATGTGGCTGCTTTGAACTTTCAGGACGATATCGAGCCGCTTAAACGGCAGGCGATGCTCTGCACACGGGCCGAAGCGCTCCGGCGCGTCGCCGCTGTGGAAGAAATGGGACGTCAGTTCGACCGCAACCTGCCCGAAGGGCTGGTATTCAGCAACTTCTTCGCGCAGTTGGTATAACATCGGAGGGTTTCGCTCTGTCGAAACCGAATTCGGCGGCGACAGAGCGCCGCCCTCCAGAATGAGATTCAGCCACGCAGGTGTTTAACCAGCGCTTGGAGGGCGAGGATGTAACCGTAGCCCTTGAATCCCATGATCTGACCGATACAGCCGGGAGCGGTCAGACTTTTGTGACGGATTTCTTCGCGGGCGTGAGTATTGCTCAAATGCACTTCAACCGCCGGAACTGATTTCTCGACCGCTTTGATGGCATCGGCCACGCCGAGGCTGGTGTGAGTGAACGCGGCGGGATTGATGATGATGCCGTCAAATTTTCCCTTGGCCGCGCCGATCCAGGTAATGAGATCGCTCTCAGCATTGCTCTGCCGAAGTTCCAGTTCCACGCCACCCAGCTTTTCAGCGCAAGCGTTCATATCCTGCGCGATGGAGGCGAGTGTTTCGGTGCCGTATATCTCCGGCTCGCGCGTGCCGAGCAGGTTGAGGTTCGGGCCGTTCAGAACAAGGATTTTGAGCGTTTTCATGGCAGAAGTTTTACCACAGATTGGAAAGATAGCAAGGCCTGCCATGAGCAAGACAGCGGTCGGCCCTTCCTAAAGGCGACCGAATCTTCTGCGAATGCAGAATGGTGGAGGTGGGGGGAATCGAACCCCCGTCCGCCCAAGCGTCACAACAGCTT
>JBAXDG010000048.1:0-11323 GCA_037141075.1 Kiritimatiellales bacterium | reverse complement strand
TTATCTGTGAAAACATACTTTTCTCCCTTACTTTTTCATAAAAAACACGAAGGCGGACATGCTAGAGTTCGCCCCCGTCCTTGGCAAGCTTGAATCCCTGCCCGTTTCCAAAATTGATGTCTCGCGGCTGGCGTGCGGATGCAACTAAGGATACAGTCTGCCGCGACATCGTCGAAAAAGTCGCATATCTTACCGAATTTTGCCCGAATACGGCCCAGCACAGGCGCAGGCTGTTGAACAGGCGGTTAACCGGAACAGCGCTCCGAGGCGGGCAAGGCGTTGGTATGTTCAGTTTGATGTAGGTGAACTTTACTCCGGCCAGGAAACACCCGGTTCGGGCAACGGTCAAAGTGTGCAAGCGTAGCACCGTTGCGACAACCGGCCAGCTTCCACAGTGCTTTTGAGTATTCATAGCCGAGAAGCTTTTTCTGACTTCATATTTAACAGGTTGGCACAGTCAACGCTGTTGGTTGGCGCGTAGGTTCATTGCGGTCTGCGGGCGGAAAGCCGCCCGCAGTGCCGCCGCGTTTTTCTACAGGCTGGCGTGTGGGTTCATTTAAACAGTAGATGCCAAATGCCACAGCCAATAAGAATAAAAAGTCCAAATACCAAAACAGTAAGGCCAAGTTTTCTCATTTTGTGGGTCGTTACTTCCTCGTATTTTGCAGGAACCCTTCCAAAGCGACTCTGATCTTTTTGGGTGAGATTTGACACGTCCATTTGGTTCCAAGTTTGAGCACCTTGGGGGTACATTCGTTTGAGAAGATTAACCAAAAAGTAGTCAATAATCACAAAACCTATTCCTACGAGAAAAAGCCCGGCACCCACGCTAATAATTAGTTCAAGTTGAAACATTCAGTACTCTCCTTTCAAATTACAACTACCATCGCCAAGCATCGTAGGCAGTGATACCTGCGTCGCCTAGTTGAAATCCATAAATCCAAGGGTGAATGACAGCAGGGTCACCAGCTGCACGCTGAAGGACACCAGCTAGTGTTCCGGGTTGTCCTATCGCCGTAGTCGGCAAACGACTCCACGCGACTGGACTCGTTCCAATTGAGAGTGCAAAAGGAATTGCAAGATCAGTCGCCTCGGCAATCTTCCTTGCCTTACAGCTACTGGTTGCCAAGACGGTAGCACTAGCAATTGGCCCTGTAGGTGCCGCCTGTACATCGCGGAATGCGTTGACCATATTTCCTACATTGGCACCGAAACTGTAGGATGAATACAGCGCAAGTGCACTGCCGGGAACAGACCCAATTCCTGTTGTGGCGGCTGCTACACCAACAATAGCGCCTGCGCCACTAACAACCGCTCCTCCAAAACCTCGGAAAAACATTCCTGCTTGGAATAATCCGTAGGCATCCACAGAATTAACCGGATTGTTTGCGCAGAACGCATACAAATTCAATCCCCCGGCTTCACCCAACGGGTCGGCGGATATCCAGCGTTTGAGTTCCGGCGAGTAGTCGCGGAACCCGTAGTGGTAAAGGCCGGTGGAGCGGTCGAGTTCTTTACTGCTGAAGAGGAACCGCGACACATAAGTTCCGGTGTTCGTGGTGAGTGTGCCCCACGCATCATAGCTCCACGTCCCGACCGTGTTCGTTCCACTGCGGGCGGCAACAACGTTGCCTCGCTGGTCGGCGTGCAGATAGACCGTCGTGTTGGTCGCCCCGGTATGATCGGTAGCGGCAATCAGACTGCCGACGTCGCCCGCAATACCAAGGCCGCGTGTGAAGCTTTCTTTGATGCGCCCGGCAGGATCGAGCACGGCGATGACGCTCATCCCTTCATACACGTAGTATTCACGGTTGGTGGCACCACCGATGACTTCCGTTTTAGCGATGCGCCGACCGAACGGATCAAAGCTGTTCTGCAAAACCAGCTCACCGTTGCGGGTGACTTGGTAAAGACGGTCGAGGATGTCATACGAATACTGCGTTTCGCTTCCGTCGGCCTTCTTCCAGCCGGTCATGTTGCCATTGGCATCATAGCTGAACGTATCGGCCGCGTCGCGAATGTACCAGATATTCTGCGTGGCCGTGTTGCCGCTGACATCGCGCACCGTCACTTGCAGATCGTTCGAGCCGCCGTTCTGGATCACGACGTTGGTGAACGCAAAGCTTCCGTTCACCTGACTGACCTGAACGGTCTGACTGCCGAGAACCGCTTTTGAGTTGTACCACTTGTTGTTCGCCGGGCCGGGCTCCACGGTTCCGGAAACCGTAAGGGTTCGTGAAGTGCTCACCAAGGAAGTATAGAGCAGTTCGTTATCAGCGTTGCAGAAGCGGTACACCGTTGAGGTCGAGCCGGGAACAGAACAGAGATTGCCGGCGGAATCATAGGAGTATTGCCGATTGATGATTTCCGATTGGCGATTTTCCGTCGAAGATTCCAGCCGATCCAGCGCATCGTAGCCGTAGAGATTTGTCTGCACCGTCCCGCCGACGGCAACAACCTCTTGCGTGATATTCCCCATCACGTTGCGCCGAAGCGAATAGGTCGGCAGATTCACCGGGGTGATTCCAGTAACAACCAGATTGGTCAGGCGGCTTTCAGCATCATAGGTAAAGGTCTCGGTGTCGTTATTGCCGTACTTCTTTAGCTGAAGGCGACCCGCCGCGTCGTAGGTGTAACCGCACTTTACGAGCGCCGCGCCGCTGTTCTGTGTGATGTTGGTCACGCGATCCATGCTGTCATACTGATAATTGTTTGTCACGCTCTCCGGCTCAGCCCCGGAAACGCTCAACACCCGGTTGGTCACCTTGCCATCGGCATCGTAGTTATATCGCAGAGCATACGTCACGTTCGAAAAGCCCGGAACCGAAAGCGTCACCGTCTCGTTCGTCAGCCGGTTCAGCACATCGTAGCCGTAGCTTGAATTGGCGTAACCCGGCGTCGAGACTCCGGGGCCACGTCCCTCAAGCGGATCGTCGGGAAAAATATACGACACCCCGTCATGGGTAACGGCTTTGAGGTTGCCGATCGCATCCCACGTAAACTCATTGCGATGATCGCCATAAGTTTCCCGTTTGAGCTGGCCGGTCGCATCGTAGCTCCACCGCCGGTTCTGGAGCTTCGCATCGTGAACCAGCGTAAGCTGTCCTTGAAAGTCATAGAAATATTGATGCTGTTTCCCGGCAGGTGTGACGACGGAGGCGAGGCGGCTGTAGCCATTGGTCGAAACGTGTTCGAACCGTTTGACGCGCTCTTTGCCCTCCACCGTCGTAACCAGTCCGGTCATCTGATTCAGACCGTTGTACCGGAACCGGGTGATGTTATGATCCGGGTCTTCCACAGTTTCGAGCCGCTTAAGCTGGTCGTAATTATAGAACGTGTTGCGTCCCAAACGGTCGGTTGAACGGTCAATGCCGCAGCATCCGTAATCGTTGTCGAACAGCGTTCCATCGGGGAAACGTACTGCTGTCACACGGTCGAGGTCGTCATAACCATAGGTAACCGTCAGTCCGGCGGTATCGGTGAAGCTGTACGGACGTCCGGCAACATCATTGGTGAAAAGCATCTGCATCCCGTTCGTGAAAGCGACCTTAACCAAAAACCCGCTTGTGTCATAACTCATCCCGATAGAATGAGAAAGCTGGTCGGTCAGATTGGTAAGCTTCCCGTCCGCGTTGTATTTAAATTTTACCGTTCCGCCCAGTGCATTGGTGATGCTGGTCAGCCTGCGGTTCGCATCATATCCAAAACGGTTGGTATGGCTCAGCGGATCGCCGACAGCGGTCAGGTTGTCGTTGGTGTCGTAATTGTAAACCCATGCGGAATGAAGAGTGCCGTTAGTCGTCCAGACTTCGTTAGTCAGATTGTGGCGGTTGTCATACGTGTAATTGATGCCCAGCCCGTCCGAACGGGTGCGGAGATGGAGGTTGGCAGAAGTGTCGTAGTCCCGGTATTCCCAGATCGTACCTCCTAATGCATAGCCCGCATTTGTCTCCACGTTGACATGATCCGTATCGATACGCAACGTGTAAGGATCCCGTTCATATCCCCAGCGGTTACCCTCCTGATCTGTCAGGGAGGCCGTGTTTTTAAAGGGTTCGTGCAACGAGTAATACTTGAACAGGTTGGTGTAATTCAGCGCATCCCGCGCGGAAATTTCAAACGGCTTTAGACTCCCGAAGTCGCCGTTTGGCTGATAGCTGAACGACAGAGTTTTGTTGCCGGGATAAACCAGATTGGTCGCCCACATATTTGTGGTGTAGGCAATCGTCGTGGTGTAACCGCCCATGTCGGTAATTGCAGTCAAAATTCCGTTTGAATAAGCAAACGAGCAAGTGCGGCCAAGGCGATCCACCGTCTGCGTAACGCATCCCGATGTGTTGTACCGCAGAGCGATAGACCGGCCCGCCGCATCCACCACATTCGTCAACCGCTCAATTGGATCATACTGAAAGCGCAGTTGGTTGTTATACCGGTCAACCATTTTCTCCAGATGCTGGTTCGTCAGAGTGGAAGTACTGAACCAGTATGAAAGTCGGCTGTCTTTCAGCGTGTATTTGAAATACCCGCCCTCATTGACCAGTTCATTTTCATTCCAGACATCTGCCGGAACATATTTATTCGTAGAAACAGTGAAGCGTTCCATGCGCCCGCCCGGAAGAACAAGATCTACACCTCCGTCGGGCGTTTCCGTGAGATAAGACGACAGGTTGCAGCTCCATTTCGGCCCGAACAGATTGTAATTCACGTTGGTATATTCCGCCATCCGGTCGGTTGCCACCCGGTTGTACGTCAATTGCAGTTCCAGTCCGGGACCTTTCGCGGTAGAGGAATACCACATCGGTGTATCCAGTAATTGCAAATTGGCGCTGCCGGTTCCGAATTGATAGATCGGTGCGCCATGTCCGCCGCCCCCGCCGCAAGTGGTACAGCCGCCGCACTGTCCAGCCGGGCCGGAAGCATCTGCATCCGCTCCGGGATCATCGGTCGGGTCTGGCGGGGGATTACAACAGCATCCGCCACGCATAGATGCCGCCTTTTCGGAGGCAACCGTCGTGCCGGTTAATGGCTGACCTGACAGACGTACCGCGATTCCTTTCCAGCGAAACTGAAAGGCTGTTGCTTTCCAGCGTGCCCTCCCGCCTGCCGGATCAAGTACGGTCACGGTGGAATCATCCGCACTTTCCACCGCAACAAAATGGCCGGACGGAGCACGGTAGTCTTTGGGAGCCGGACAGAAACCTTCCGCAAACGCACGCGGTACCGACGGTGCTTCGAGAAACACCAGAATCGGTGAAGAAGGCTGGGCCGCCGTTTTCAGTGTGTCATAGGAAATGGTCAGTGGTGTTCCGTTGCCAAGAGTCGCCAGTTCGCTCAGTGAATATCCGTCCGGATGTTTGGCTTTCTGTCCGGCAGGCGGAAAGCCGGCGTAGACTTCTTTCATTGAGACATTGCGCAGCGAGTCACCTCGTGTACGCGCGGCCTGTGCCAAGGCCAGCGCCTTGGTTCCGCAAAGCCGGTCGTTCTCTTCCCGGAACTGCGCGGCGCTGATGATGCGCTGCCAGTTTTCAATATACTGCGTTTCCTTCCACGTCAGCGGATACTGCTCCATGCGCTGTAACACGGTCAGCGCTGCCTGAAAGCGTCCGGTCTGATAATAAAGGTGCGGCAAATACTGCAACACCTTGCGGGCCAGTTTTTCATTGGCCGGATATTTTTTCAGAACTGAAAGTAATTGTGCCTCCGCATCATCATACCGTTCGTTGTATTTGTTGACGCCGGACATGTGCAGTTCTGCTTCCGCCGCCCAGGGGCTGTCCGGGTGAAGCCGCACAATTTTATCGAACCGGTCGTAGGCTTCACTCCAGCGATGCGCATTCCAAAGCTCCATCGCTTCACCCATCTCCCGGTTATACGCCTCTGTAAAACCGGTTCCGTGCGGAATCAGCATTCCGCCGCGCTCACCTGATTCGATAATGGCCTGCGGGGTGAAGCCGCGCTCCGACGGCGGAACCGTTTTCATGCCGATTTCCGCCGAGACAATGATCGGCAACAAAAACAAAAAACCTGCGATAACCTTTTTCATGCAATTCCCTTCGATTCTATTAAAATACGGTCGTGCCGTTTGTCGGATAGCTGATCGTGAAAACCGGCAGCGTTGTATCCGCAATCAGCGGCGTAACGTCCACGCCATCCGGCAACCCGTCGCCATCGCTGTCGGAATTATGAGGATCGGTTCCCGCTGCGCACTCCTGCGCGTTGGTCAGCCCGTCTCCATCCGGATTTCCATTTGCATCATTAATCAACGGATTGAGCCCGCACGCCACTTCCCAACCATCTGGCATTCCGTCGCCATCGCTGTCCGGTAAGTTCGGGTTTGTGCCGTAGACGTGCATTTCCGCCCAATCGCACAGGCCGTCACCGTCAGTGTCAGCGTACTCATCGGCCCCAATGTCGGGCATGCCATCCATACGAACATCTCCGTCCGCATCTTTCGTTGGTGCATTTGCGACAGTTCCTGCATTCAAACAAGGCGAATTGGTTGCCAAGCGCCAGACATACTCAAACTGCGGAGCGTTTGTAATATTTCCATCAACCGGCAAACCGCTCTGTACACAGGAATTGGATACGCTCACTGTCAACGGCGCAGCAGAAGTATTTACCGCTGTTAAGTTGCCCCAGATAATCGAATCACGCACAGTTGCGCCCTGCGTAAAGTCCTCCTGTTGTTGCAAAGAGGTCAACGCGTTAGTGTTCCCGGTAAAGGTGCAGTATTCAATGGCCGGGTGAGCGCCCGCCTCTATGCTCACCGCCGATATATTACCCACAAAGACACAGTTTTTGATCTGCGGCTCGGTAAAAGCCCAACATTCGATTCCCGTTTCATTTCCTTCAAAAGTAAGCCCTTCAATCCGTGCTGAACCAAACACAAAACATCCATACGAACCTCCTCGTATGGTGGATGAATCACCAAGAATCGAACAATCAGACTCTAGGTTAACTCCTATGCCGTAGGCTTCCGTCTCATATTCCACTTCGCAACGTTCGACCGCTACGTCTGATGCACTCTCGACCTTTATAAACGAAGCGAATGACTTAATCGCGGTGTTCCTTAAATACAGCCGGGTGCTGTTTTTTACTAAAATATCCGCCCCGTAAAAATTATAGCCTCCATAATTGTTTAGCAGGGCACATCCGTCGATCAACAGTCGCGCACCATCACATATAAAAACGCCTTCATCACGCATCCCGCGCATAAAAGTAATATTTCTCAGCACAGTCCAGTCGTTCGAACTGGAAGACGGGCCGACTTCCAGCCCGCTGAAGTGGCCCCCCTCAAACATTTTTCCGTCCAGCACACAATTTGAAGCGGACGAAACGCCCGTCAGCATCACGGGGTTTGTTGGAAACACAAAAACATGGTTCTTAAACTCGGTATAAGCTCCATCTGCCACGGCAATAATTTCATAATCGTTCGTCGCCGCGTTCAGTGCCGCCTGAATATTGGTGGAAGCAGTCGCCCAGCTTGTAAAAGGCGGCGTATTTGAACCGGTCAACGAAACATACCGCGTGGCGGTTGGAATAGAATTGCTGTTTGCCGGATCGCCACCGTTTGCATATTCATAAATATTCAGGTACCCGTCGGAATCAGAGTCCTCTTGCGGATTTAAATTAGCAGAAAGAGGATCCATTCCGTGCGCGACTTCCCAGTCGTCACTGTAACCATCCCCGTCCGTATCCGCAGTATTCGGGTTAGTTTTGTAAACGATCTGTTCACGAGCATCCGGCAGACCGTCCCCGTCGCTGTCCACATCCATATTGCCCGCCCTGTAAAACTGGACGATTTCCGAGCCTGTACTCCAGACCGCCGGATTGGTGCCGGACGGAAGAAGTTCCTGCACAGCAATGTTCCAGACATTGGAAATCAGATCGGCGCAGGAATAGACTTCAACCCGGTTGGTGAATCCCTCCGGCGCAAATACATTCAGGTTCATGCTCCCGGATTGCGGCTCAAGGCAAAGCCAGAGATCGTTGGCGTTCTCTTCCGGAACCATCATGCGCATCATGCCTTGCGGCGCAGACATCCCTGCCTGCGATTCAAACAGGCTGGAAGCCTGTTCTACATTAATCAGGTCAGCCCACGCATCCGCTTCGGATTTGAGGGTGATTTCCCATACCACGCGGCGCGGCGAAAGTTCATCAGATAGGTAACGATCCAACGGAAAATCCTTTTCATACGGCATGAATTCCGGAGCTTTGAAAAGCGCTTCGCCCTGGTATTTCTCTCCGTCGGTGGAACTCAGAATGACAACTTCGCCGCGTTCTAGATCTTCGTAGACCCGGATATGTAATGGGAGTTTCAGTTTCGCCAGTTTGGAGTCTTTGGCGATGTAGTAAGAGCCGTCGGTTTGCGTGTACTGCCAGTGGTCAGCCAGAAAAGACCAGTCGCCAGCTTTTATCTGGGCGGCAACATCGTAGCACGCAAACGGAAGCGGTGGTAGTGATGTGCGAGCAGAAAGATAACAGTCATACAGATCGCCCCATGAGGAAACTGTGCGCGGCTCAATGTAAAGCCGATCCGCCGTGGTAACCGCTACTGCTCCTGTAAAAAGCACCACAACAAACAGTACTGCATTCAAAAACCTTTTTTTCATCTTTTTCCTCCCGCCAATAAAAAGGGCGCGAACTCCTGCCACGCACCCTGAAGGAACCGCGAAGCCCCTGGAGGAACATGAACAGGAGCCGCACCCACACGGGGCGCGTCTCCAAGTTCATTCCTCCTTGTAAAAATTCGCGGTTTTTCAGGGAACAAAACTTGCGTAAACGCAAAATTATTTTTTTAAAGTTTTTCGGGTTCTAACCTTATGCGGCTCCTCTGTCAAAATGTTTTTAAGCGCGTTTCGTCTCCCTTTTAACAGGTCGCTGCTTACCCATCCTTTGCGAGATCGTCGTAAAAGGCCGTTGTGGCGGCCATAAAGTACGGCGCCAGCCAGATCAGGCCGATTCCCAGCGTCAGGACGCAGAGAATCTGCCAGCCGATAAAACGGAGCCAGAGCAGTCCCAGCCGCCAGTAATTGCCTTTCATCAGCTCAACACCGCGGCGAACGGCATCGCGGGCGCGCACGGCGGGATCATCGGCCACCACAAACAACGCCAGCCCGTAGCGCATCTGAAGCAGGATCATAAAAAACACCGCACTAAGGAACAGAACGGCACCTGTCGCAAGCAGGATGAGAGGGTTCGTATGCTCCATTAAGTATGAGATTTTGGCCAAAGGAAGCAGGATGGCACTCAGCGCAGCCAGAGTCTTGGGCGGGAAAGCAGCCGGATCGCGATGAACAAAAAATAACCCCAATTCCGCCAAAACAACGAGCGGCAGCATCCAGAGAACCAGCTTCAGTGCCACCAATAAAGCGGTGCGGAGCGAGACTCCGAAGCAGTCGAAGCCGGAAAACAACAGGCTGAACGGATTGTAACAACCACGGCGCATGGTCATCAAAAGATAAGTGGCCATGCCGACGGTCAGCGGAGCGGTGAAAATTAAATGCATTAGCCATCCGGCAACAGGTATCAGGCTCACGCCCACCAGAAGAATCAGGTAGGAGACCATTACACCGATGGTTTTCCCCCAGTTGCCGGAAAGTCCGGCGCGGGCGGCGGTGGTCAGGTCGCGAATGGGTGTCGTACTTTTCATGAGTTTCTCCTTAATCAGGCCAGAGCTTTATCAATATCCGGCACGGCAGAAAGCAGTTTTTGTGTATAAGCGTGCTGCGGCTGGTCGCAAACCTGATCAGCTGTGCCGGTTTCCACAATTTCGCCTTTAAACATGACGGCGATACGGTCGCTCATCTCGCGCACGACGGCCAAGTCGTGGCCGATGAAAAGATAGGCCAGTCCGCGTTCGCGCTGAATCCGCTTCAAAAGCTGAATGATGTCCGCCTGCACGGAAACATCGAGCGCGGAGACCGGTTCATCGGCCACCAGCAGCTTCGGTTCCAGCGCCAAGGCACGGGCGATACCGATGCGCTGGCGCTGCCCGCCGCTGAATTCGTGCGGATAACGGCTCATCCAGTCAGGATTCAGCCCGACAGCTTCGAACAGCGTAGCGGCTTTTTCCCGGCGAGCGGCGCGATCCGCGCCGATTTTATGAACAAAAAGAACTTCTTCAATCGCCGCGCCGACACTCATACGCGGGTTGAGCGAACCGAACGGATCCTGAAAAACCATTTGCGCCTGCCGGCGAAACTGTTTGAGCGCCGCGCCTTTCAGGGCGGTGACACTGCGTCCATCAAACGCCACCCTGCCCGCCGCGACCGGTTCCAGCGCCAGAATAGCACGTCCCAGCGAGCTTTTGCCGCAACCGCTCTCGCCGACCAAGCCAAGCGTTTCGCCCGGCTTCAGCGAAAGGCTGACACCGCGCACCGCTTCGAGTTCGCCATAGCGGACGCTCACTTTTTCAACTTTCAGCAGTTCATTCATTGGCTTTATGCAGTCGTGGCACGGCTTTGAGCAGTTTTCTGGTGTAATCGTGCTGCGGCGTGCGCAGAACGGTTTTGGTTTCACCGGACTCAACGATTTTCCCGTTGTTCATCACATACACGCGGTCGGCGGTATTGGCGACAATGCCGAGGTTGTGGGTGATCAACAGAATGGAAAGTCCGCGCGTTTTGCGCAGCTCGACGAGCAGATCAAGGATTTGCTTTTGCACCGTCACATCGAGCGCGGTGGTCGGTTCATCGGCGACCAGCAGGTCGGGATTGCAGGCGAGCGCCATGGCGATCATGGCGCGCTGCTGCATGCCGCCGGAAAGCTCGTGCGGATAGGCCCCGGCCGTGCGCGCCGGATCGGGCAGCCCGACATCAGTGAGAAGTTTTTCGACTTCTGTTTTCACTTTAACGCCTTTGCGGTGCAGGCGGATGGCTTCGCCGATCTGCCAGCCGACGGTAAAAACCGGATTGAGCGAAGTGGCGGGCTCTTGAAAAATGTAGGCGATGCGCGCGCCGCGCAGTTTCCGAAGTTCGGAACCTTTCAGTTTAAAAACTTCCAAGGATTGGAAAGTTACCGAACCGCCGGTGATCCGCCCGGCGGGTTCAGGCACCAGCCGGGCCAGCGCCAGCGCGCTGATGCTCTTGCCGCTGCCGCTTTCGCCGACGAGGGCGACAATTTCTCCGGGAAAAATCTGGAAGTCCACGCCGTCCACCGCACGAACCGGATCGGAGACCGGGCCAAAGTGAACTTGAAGTCCCTGTACATCAACGAGCGGGTTGTCGGAGCAGGCCGTCATGTCAACGCATCCGGTGAATGAATAAGGGGCTGGCCGCGCCGAAGACGATGACGGGCAGCCAGCCGCCGAGAAATGCGGAGA
>JBAXDG010000047.1:0-11324 GCA_037141075.1 Kiritimatiellales bacterium | reverse complement strand
GCCTGCCTGATGCGACCACTCAGCAGATGGATGAAATCCGGGTGGAGGCCGCGACCAGCGATGTGACGCTGCTTTTCGACCGCGGAGCCTATGGCGGATACACCGCCAAACTTCACAGAGAGTTCGGCTGGAAGATTCCGGCGGGGCCTTATCATGAGCGTTCATTCTGGCTTCCCGGCAAGGAGAAGGGCGGACGCAGTCTGTGCATGACGCTGGACTGCTGGGGAACAACCATTCTCCCGTTTATTGCCGGTATGTTTGTGGCCGGTGATGCGGCGGTTTATGATTATCCCAGTGGTGAGTGCATTGCTTATGAGCGGTTCATGCGGGCAGGCGTCATTCCTCTGGTGGCGTACCAGTCCAGTCTGATGCCGGTTACAAAAGGGGAGCTGATTCCAGGTTCCCCTAATATGATGTCACCCGAGTCTCTTTGCTGGTTTACCACATCGCTGGATGGCGTTAAGCAGGACGGAATGGGAAAGTGTTATTCCTGGCCAACGACATCCCTGAGCCGGGTTCAGTACGACCGGCTGACATCCTATTATTTTCTCTGCGGTCTGCTGGCGTTCGGACAGAAAAACGACCGCGCCTACATGCAGCTTGTCTGGATACCGATCCCGCTGTGGTCGATGGAAGAAGATTCATTTATTTCCCGGCGCTGAGCGCACCCAGCGGCAGGACGGTTCGTCCGTACACTTCGTTAAGAACCTGCGCCATGCCGGTGTAAATGGCCGAGAAGCCGCAGACGAGCCCTTCGTAGCCCGCAATCTTCTTAAGCAGGGAATTTCCCATGGCGTCGCCGACCGCGAGCAGGAAGAAGAGCACCACCAGCGTTCCAAAAACAACCTGCAGAGCTCTGGACAGCTTCAGCGTACCGATGAACATCAGCAGCGTGAAGAAGCCCCACAGACCGAGGAAGCTGGCCATTGCCATGCTGGAGGCCGGTGCGGCCCAACCTATTTTCGGCATGACAATCAGCGCGACAAGAGTAAGCCAGAAGAAGCCGTAGGAGATGAAGGCCGTCGTGCCAAACGTGTTGTTCTTTTTCCATTCCATGATGCCGGCGATCACCTGCGCGGTTCCGCCGTAGAAAATGCCCATGGCGAGAATCATGGCGTTGAGTTCATAGAGTCCGGCGTTGTGGAGATTCAGCAGAACCGTGGTCATGCCGAAGGCCAGCAGGCCGAGCGGAGCGGGATTGGCGGTGTTGTCTTTGATAATCATGGAGTCGGTGGGCATGGACGTTTTCTTTCTGATGTTAAGGGACGATGTTTAAAATTGAGCGGAGCATTTTGTAGGAGATGCTCCGGACACAGTCAATGAGAAGTCCACTTTTTCCGCTGGTATTTAATTTCCGGGCGGGATGCGCCCGAGCAGACGGAGCAGTCCGTCGAGAATGGTGAGCGGATGCGGCGGGCAGCCGGGAATGTAGAGGTCGACGGGCAGGACGGCATCGGCACCGTTGTTGACTTCGGGATGGTTGATAAAAGGTCCGCCAGACAGGGCGCAGGAGCCAACGGCAATGACGATTTTCGGTTTTGCCACAGCGGCATAGGTGTCGAGCAGGGCCGATTTCATATTCTGCGTCACGGGGCCGGTGATGAGAAGGCCGTCGGCGTGACGGGGCGAGGCTACGAACTGAATGCCGAAGCGGCCTAGATCCCAACCGACGGTGCCGAGCACGTTGATGTCGGCCTCACAGGCGCCGCAACCACCGGCGCTGACCTGCCGCAGTTTCAGTGAACGGCCCAGCAGTTTTTTCAGTTCACCGCCCAGTGATTCGGCCAGCACTAACGCTTTTTCCTCTTCGACGATAAGATGCTCGTGCTTGCGGACAGAAAGCCGGTAGTCATCGCTGTGACGAATGGCCTTTTGCGGACAGGCCAGTTTGCAGTCATCGCAAAAAAGACATTTGCCCAGATCGACCACCGGTCGTCTGTCCTGCGTGAAGGTGATGGCGTTTGTCGGGCACGCTTCTGCACATTGCCGGCAGCCGTCTGTGCAGCATTTTGTGTCGATTAAGGGCCGTCCGCGGAAACGGTCCGGCATGGCGGGCGGCGGGCCGTCCGGGAAGCGGATGGTGCGGTGTTTTTGGTGAATCCGGGCTCTTATGATGTTGATCATGGTTCGGTCCTTTATAAATCGTGGCCGCAATACGAAAGGTTGAAGCTCTTATTGCACATCGGGAAGTCGGATATCTGCTGATTGCGCAGGGCATAGGCGAGGCCCATCCAGTTGTGGAAGGATGGATCCACGATTTTATACCGTTTAACAGCGCCGGTTTCGCCGGTGAGGGCGACGTGACAGAGTTCTCCGCGCCAGCCTTCGATGAGCGAGACGGCGAGATGATTGGGTTTTAGCGATGTGACTTCGGCCTGAATGGATCCAGCAGGCAACGCATGGAGCTGTTCGCGGATAAAGGTGATCGACTGCTGGATTTCAAGCCAGCGGACATAGGCCCGGGCAAACACATCGCCGGTATCCCAGCTGGATAGCGGCAGTTGGACATAGCGGTAGATGCCGGAGGGCTGGTCGTGGCGGGCGTCGCGTTGCAGACCGGAAGCCCGGGCTGCCGGTCCGACAAGGCCTAAGGTTTTGCAGATGTCCTGCGGCAGGACGCCTTTGTCTTCAAACCGGGCCAGTACCGACGGCGTTTCAAACAGCAGTTTGATCGCACTGGCGGCATCTTTTTCTCCGGCGGTGAGCCGTTTCTGCAGTTCATCAATCCGGGCGGCGTCTATATCATAGCCGGTGCCGCCGGGGCGGATCATGCCTCGCCCGAAGCGGTTGCCGCACAGCAACGCAGTCATGTTCAGGAAATCACCGCGGATACGTCCGCAATACGAAGCGGTCGGCAGAAACCCGATATCGTTGGCCAAAGCGCCAAGATCGCCGACGTGGTTGGCGAGCCGCTCCAGTTCGAGCGCGACGCCGCGCAGCGACTGGGAGCGCACCGTTTTTTTGCATCCGGACAGCGCTTCGACCACCTGACAGTACGCGGTGGTATGCCCGATGGTGGTGTCGCCCGCCGCCGTTTCTACATAATGGAGGGCGCGTTTAGCCGGTTGATCCACCATGGCTTTTTCGACGCCGCGATGCTGGTAGCCGAGCGCGATTTCCAGATGGTAAACGTGTTCGCCGTGGCACTGGAACCGGAAGTGTCCCGGTTCAATGATGCCGGCATGAACCGGTCCGACGGCCACTTCATGAATATCTTCGCCTTCGACGCGGTAGAAGTCGCCCGTGCCGGGCAGGATGGACGGGTCGGTGTAACGCACCGGTTTGAGCCACGGATGACCTTCGGGCTTCAGTCCGAACTGTTCGGCGATTTCCCGTTCGAAGAGATGAAGCTGGTTGCAGTCGGGCGTCAGCGACGGGAACTGATTACCTTCGATGCGCGTGGAGAGAATATTCAGCTCACTGTATTCGTCATTCGCCAGCAGGATAAAAAGATCGGTAGTGCCCGGCTGTCCGGATTCGGCACCGAAAAAAGAAACCGCGCGCTGTCCGGCGGCGATTTCGCGCCGCACGATGTGCTGAAAAATTTTCACATCGTGCCGGGGAATCTGATCGAGGGCAACGGCGCGACCGTTGACGGTAGTCAGCATTTCAGATGGAACGGTCATGGCTGAGTCTCCAGAAATTTAACAGCGTTGTGCAGGAGGTCGTTCAGCGGGGCGGGGATATGCAGTCCCAGCACCAGAACAAGACCCAATAGCAGAATCGACGGAACGATGGTCAGGAGTCCTTCCCGGTAAGCGGTGCGCGGGGCGGATTCAGGCGCATTACCCTGAACCACCAGCAGCACGGTTGCGCCCATTCCGACAAAGATAATCAGAAGAAAGGCCAGGAACAAACCGCTCACAACAAAGTGTCCGGTTGCGAATCCAGCGTTCAGAATTGAAAATTCGCTGATGAACGGTCCGAACGGCGGAGATCCGGTGACGGCCAGAAAGCCGACGAGAAACAGAGCCGCCGAGGCGGGGAGCCGCCGGAGCGCACCGCGGACGACATCCGTGCTGGTGCTGGCATAGGAACGATTAATATTGCCTGCTGACATAAAGAGGATGCCCTTGGTCAGCCCGTTGGTAAACAGATGCAGCAGCGTACCGAAAAGCGCCGGAATGCCGAGTCCCAGTCCGAGAATCAAAATGCCCATGTGTTCAACGCTGGAATAGGCGAGCATGCGTTTATAGTCCTGCTGGCCGACCATGAAGACGCCGGCGACCGCCATGGAAAGCAGTCCCATGAAAAGGAGCATCGGCGAGATGAAGGCGAAATCGCCGGCGGCGGAGCAGATGTGATAGATGCGCAGGACGCAGAGGAACGCGCAACTGGTGGAGCAGCCTGCCAGCAGAGTGCCCACGGCGCCGGGCGCCTCGCCGTACGCATCCGGTTTCCAGGTGTGCATGGGGGCCAGCCCCATTTTGGTGCCGTAGCCGATCAGCATCAGCACGAACGCGGCATGCAGCCAGGGTTTAGAAAGTTGCGGCGCATTGTGCAGGAGTTCGCTCAAGACCAGCGAGGGCTGCAGACCCTCATGAAGCGCGGAGTAAGCCAGAAAGAAGTTTCCCAGCAGGGCGAGCGCGATACCGACGAATCCGATCAGCAGATATTTCCAGGTCGCTTCAATTGAGCGCGGTGTCTTGTTGAAATAGATCAGCGGCGCAGTGCACAGCGCGGTGGTTTCGATGGATACCCACATGACGCCCAGATGCCGGGACCAGGTGACCATCGTCATGGTGCCCAGCAGGCAGAGCAGGCAGGTGACGAAGATGCGGTTCTGGCGTTCCAGACGATAGTGGAGATAACCCGCGATATAGAATGAGGTGATCAGATAAATCATACTGATCAGCAGCAGCACCAGCCGACCCGCAGGATCCAGTCCGATCCATTCGGACGCGAGCGGCTTATCGTTGAAGAAAACGGCGGCCAGCGTCAGGACAAAGTGAATGATTCCGGCGACCGGTATAGCCCACGGTCTCCAGCGGTTGGAGGGAATGAGCCACGCGACGAGCGCCGCAATAAACGGGAGAAGTAGCAGAGTGAGTGTCATAACCTATTCCTTCAGCGCCGCCATCCGGCGCGTATCCAATGATGAAAAAGTCTGGTTGATGTGGTTGACGATAATGCAAATGACGAAAATGGCGACAAACAGGTCCAGCAAAGCTCCGAGTTCGACGACCAGCGGCATGGCGCCCACCAGCAGCATGCCGAAGATGTAGATGCCGTTTTCAAGCATCAGATAACCCATGATCTGCGTGATGGCTTTGGTGCGCGTCGTCAGAAGAATAAAGCCGGTGAATATGGTGGCGAGCGATGCCGGTACCAGCAGCGGGGTGGTGTGTTCGCTGGCCAATGGCAAGGCGGAGGCAAACAGCAGCGAGAATCCGGTGGCCAGCGCGCCCAGCAGCATGGAGGGCAGAAACCCGATCATCGGCTCCGTTTCGCGTTTAATCTGCACATCGCGCATCGCCCGCATCATCATCGAGGGAATGATCAGCCCTTTCAGAAGAACGGCGACCACGGATGCCAATACTGCGGCGAGAGCAAGATGATCTTCCATGATCAGCGGTAAAATCCCCAGCAGGATGCCTTGCAGGGACACGACTTTGATGACGGTGAGAATCCGGCTGGTGCCCAACGCAAACAGATTGAGCGCGAGAACGATAACCAGCAGTGCGTTTAATAATGAATTCATAGGATTACCTCATAAGGAGAACAAAACCGAAACCGCAGAGCAGGATGGCGGCAATCAGGAGATGCTGGACATTGCGCATTTGCAGGCGGGCCATTACCGATTCGACGACACCGACGGCCACGGCGGTGAACAGCATCTCGATCACGAACAGCGACCAGTCCAGCAGGGCTGATCCGCTCTGAAAGGGGAATACAATGTGCAGCAGCACCGCGCTCAGCACAAACAGTTTGACGGCCGCGCCGTACAGGATGATTCCTAACAGCGGGCCGCTGTGATCCAGCACCATGACTTCGTGAATCATCGTCAGTTCCAGATGCGTATTGGGATCGTCCACCGGAATGCGGCTGTTCTCCGCCAACAGCAGAATGAAAAGCCCTGCCGCAACCAGCACCAGCGAGGCAGCGGACTGACTTCCAGCCGTCAGCGGCGTGTGCAGCATATCCGTCAGCACCAGTGAGCCGGACATTTTTGCCAGAACCAGCAGTGCAAAGAACAGGGCGGGTTCCGACAGGCAGGCGAAGGTGACTTCGCGGGCGGCCCCCATGCCTTCGAATGCCGATCCGGTGTCCAGCGCCGCTGTGGTGGTGAAGAAGCGACTGAGGGCTAGCAGGTAGGCGAAAAGAATCAGGTCGCCGGTGAAAGCAATTGGGGATTGAAACGGCCCCATCGGCACCATAAGTCCGGCCAGTGTAATGGCGACCAGCGTAATAACCGGTGCGGCGGTGAAAACCCAGGTGGTGACCTCGCTGATCACCACTCCTTTGCGGGCCAGTTTAAACAGGTCGTAATAGAGCTGAAGAACCGGCGGGCCGCGCCGTCCGGCAAAAAGAGCTTTGGTCTTGTTGATTACGCCCAGCAGCAACGGGGGCATAATCAGCAACAGCGCGATATGGATGAAAATATTAATCATGGTTCATCTTCCTATTCCTAAACTCTCCCAGCAAAATAAAAACAGCAGGATGATCAGCATGTAGAGCAGATAAATCTCGGTGCGGCCCTGTTGGAGCAGACGCAGTTTCATTATCTGCCGCCCGGTGTACTGAAAAACCGGCAGAACCATTCGATCCAGTACGGTGTCGGGAACCTCTGTTGAAAATCCGGTTTTGTGCGGAAACGGCGAGGCGATGACTGGCCGTTGCGTGCGGGGCCGCAGCGCCCACCTAAACCGTTTGACCAGCATTTCACCGAAGGAGGTGGCGGTGTATTGCATGCGCGGTGTCGGTTGAGCATATCCGCAACCCCAGGTTCCGATGGATACGCCGGGTTGCTTTCGGATCTTTTTCCGAACGAGCGCGATGATAAGGCGACTAACGACGATCAGCACGAGTGCCGCTTTGCTGATCCACTGAATCGGTGCCAGCAAACTTCCTTGTATCGACGGATCCATCCACTGCGCGGCAGCCCGCTGAATCAGCGGCAGGCCCAGTTGCGGAAGAATGCCCAGCACCACGCAACCGGCGGCCAGCAGAAACATGGGATAGTGCATTAACGGTTTCGGGTCGTGCGGAGCGGAGTGATTTGGAAAGCGCGGCTGTCCGAGAAAAACGGTGCTGTAGATTTTCACAAAGCAGGCCAGAGACAGCGCGCCAATCATGGCCAGCGCCACGGCGCCGATCCCGGCGGCGGGCCAGGATATGCCGTTGCCGGTTTCCACACTTTGGAAAAGCCCCAGATAAATCAGCCATTCGCTGACGAATCCGTTGAGCGGCGGAAGTCCGCAGATGGCGATGGCTCCAAGGATGAACAGTCCGGCGGTGCGCGGCATGGACTTGGCCAACCCGCCCATCCGGTTCATGTCGCGGGTATGAACCGCATGCATGATCGCGCCGGAATTTAAAAAGAGCAGCGATTTGAAGAGGCTGTGGTTCCAGACATGCAGCAGCGCCCCGCCGAGTCCCAGAAGAATAAAATCAACCCGGTGCAGAGTGCGTCCGATTAAAGCCAGGCCGATGCCCATCGTGATGATGCCGATATTTTCGATACTGCTGTAGGCCAGCAGGCGCTTGATGTCGCTCTGGCCGATGGCGAAAGCAATGCCGAGAATGCCGGTGATCGCGCCAAGACTCAGCAGCAGTTCGCCGTTCCACATTTCGGTTACGGGCAGCAGGGTCAGCATGCGGATAATTCCGTAGACGCCCATTTTCAACATGACACCCGACATGACGGCGGAGACGTGGCTGGGCGCGTTGGCATGCGCGCCGGGCAGCCAGACGTGCAGCGGCATGATGCCCGCTTTGAATCCGAAGCCGATGACGGTCAGAATAAAGAGCGTCGTGGCGACACCGGATGTCAGCGAACCGGCATCCATGGCGGACAGAGCAAAGCTTCCAGAGACTTGTCGCAGCAAAGCAAACAGCGCGAGCAGGCAGACGGTGCCGGTGTGAGTTGCCACCAGATAAATCCATCCGGCGCGGCGGACTTCGGGTTTTTCATTTTCGGCGGTCGCCAGAAAGAAAGCGGCCAGCGCCATGATTTCCCAGAAGATCAACAGCAGTACGGCATCGCGGGCAATCACCACCATGACCATGGCTCCGGCCAGCAGTCCGTAAAACAAACTGAGTCCGCGCCCGTTATCCGGATGGTCGCTCTGCCGCCAGTAGTCCAGTCCGTAAACCGAGCCCAGAGCGGGAACGATAAAGACGGGAATCAGAAACACGGCGCTCAACGCATCCAGTCCAACGGAAAAGCTTCCCCACGGCAGGTGCCAGGGAAAAGACAACGCGCAGGGCTCTGACGAAAACAGCACGATCGCCAGTCCGCTCAATCCGGTTAGGCTGCCCAGCACCAGTAGAACGGTGGCCAGACATTGTGCCGTACGGGACCGGCGGGGGCCGAATCCTGCCGGAAAGCCGCTGGCCATCATCAGCCCTGCGGCGGTGAGAATCATCCATAACCCGTTCATTCCAAAAACTCCTCAAAAGCAAAATGTCTAACGTGTGAATAGCCGTTTAAAAATGGTTAATATCGGCAGTGTCCAAATCAGCAGAATAATTACGGTAAGCGCAACGTAGATCAAGTACTGATGCGTCAAACCCTGTTGCAGCGGGCGGGCCCGGCTGAAAAGCTGTTTCATAAAGTGCGCCGCCGGAATAAGTTTCCGATCCAGCACCGGCTCATCCTGATGGGTTTCATAGCGCGACGGTTCGGCAAAAACAGAGCGGATTTCCGGCTCGTGAATCTGGGGCGAGAGTACCGAGCGGAACAGGCTGGTCAGCATCTGTGCGAAAGAGGAAGCCGTATACTGCATTCGTTTAGTCGGGCGGGCATAGCCGCAGGACCAGGTGATCGTATGCGGCGCCTTGCTCCACTGAATCCGGCGGGATAGGAGAAAATATAAAATGAGGCAGGTGCCGACCAGCGTCAGGCCGGTCAGGGTGATCGCTGGCAGCGGAGTCAGCGTGCTCAGCGGGCAGGATGATTGTAGCAATCCGGCGATGTCGCACGACAGAATGGTCTGGCTCAGGATGGGTATCACGATCCACGGGAGCAGACCGATCAGCACGCAGCATCCGGCCAGTACACCCATTGGAATCTGCATGGAAAGAGAGGCTTCGTGAGGAATAGATTCCTGCGGCTGCCGCGGCTGACCCAGAAAAACCGCGCCGTAGACTTTAACAAAACAGGCCAGCGCCAGTGCGCCGATGATGGTCAGGACGGGCGCCGCGAGCGCGGCGGCCGTCCAACCCATGGCGGTTTCGGCGGTTGCCGCATGGAAAAGCCCGAGATAAACAAACCACTCACTCACAAAACCGTTCAGCGGCGGAAGCCCGCAGATGGCCACAGCCCCGATCAGAAAAAACGCCGCTGTCCAAGGGATGGATTTGGCCAATCCGCCCATGCGGTCAATCTGACGCGTTCCGCTGGCATGAATAGCGGAGCCGGCGCTTAAGAACAGCAGGGTTTTGAACAGTCCGTGGTTCCATACGTGGAGCAGGCAGCCCGCCATTCCAAGGATCACCCACAGCGGACGGCCTAGTGTCTGGCCGATCATAGCGAGGCCGAGTCCCATCAGGATAATACCTATGTTCTCTATGCTGTGGTATGCCAGCAGACGTTTCAGGTCGTGCTGACCGATGGCGAACACGACGCCGAGCACACCGCTGATACAGCCGGATGCCAGCATGATAACGCCCCAGCTGATCGGCGGATCCGGCAGAAAGCCGATGAAGCGGATCATCCCGTAAATGCCGATTTTGAGCATGACACCGGAGAGCAGGGCGGAGATGTGGCTCGGTGCATTGGCGTGAGCGGCGGGCAGCCAGAAATGAAACGGCATCATGCCGGCCTTCACGCCGAAGCCCAGCATCGCCAGAAAGAAAATCACAGTGAGCGTTCCCAGCCCGGCTTCGTTTGCGGCGAGAGCCCGCAATTCGAAGGAACCTGTGATCCAGTGGAAAAGAGCGAAAATGGCAAACAGAGTCAGCGTGCCGATATGAGCCGCTACCAGATAAATCCAGCCGGCGCGGCGCACCTCCGGCAGATGATGCTCGGTGCTGACCAAAAAGAAAGCGGGCAAAGCCATGATCTCCCAGCCCATCAAAAACAGTACGGCGTGGCGCGCCAGCAGAAGCAAAGTCATTCCTGAGATGGCCAAACCCCAGAAAAGGCGCAGGGAATGTCCGTTGTCTTGGTGCTTTGATTGCGGCCAGTATCCGAGCCCGTAGACTGAACCCAATGCCCCCATCACCAGAACGGGAACAATGAAAAACGCGCTCAACCCGTCTGCGGCAACCTTCATCGGCTCACCCATCACGCTCCATGGCAGAACCATGGAATCAGTTCCCCGTAGAAAGACCAGAGCGACACCGACCAGGCCGATAGCGGTCGCGGCGCATGAAAGAACCGTTGCGACCCGTTCACTCGCCGTCGTCCGGCGCGACATCAGCAATCCGGGGATTCCGCTCAGTGCATGCAGTGCGGCGGAACTCAGAATCAGCAGGATGGATAGGTGAGATTGCATGTTAACGCACGGGCAAAGATCTTATTCCGGTTTGATTGCGGGAAGCGCGCTTTCTGCCCGTGCCAGCTCTTCCAAAATTTTATCGCTCGGCAGTTTCTTCTTCAGCGCCTCCTTGAAGGCTGGATTCTGCAGGACAAAACCAAGGCGTGACAGCAGTTGCAAATGCGTCCGGACTGTCGGACTGATCAGGATAAACAGCGTATCCACCGGTTCCCCGTCAATCGCTCCGAAATTAACCGGATGTTCCAGAAAGCAAAGGGTGATCATCGGTTGGGTAATGTGCAGGACAATCGGATTGCGAACGTGCGGAATGGCGATGCCGTCACCGATGCCGGTCGACCCGAGATTTTCGCGCGCCAGCAGAATCTGATAGAGAAACTCGCGATCCACTTCTTCGGGAAGATGCATTGCATCGACCACATTGCGGAGAACAGTCGGCGTATCGGCACCGCTCAGCCGGTGAACGATCCCTCCGGTTTTGATGATGTCCACCAAGCTCAGTACTGGTTTGCTGCCGTCGGATTCTGTCAGGATATCCGCTGAGAGCGGTATCCGTTGGGCTGTGGCCCACTCGATGATCTCCGCGCGGTTGAAGCGGCACTGATCGTTGCTGCGGTGAACCGGGATGCTTTCCTGCTTAATCCAGCGGTAAATTGTTTCCTC
>JBAXDG010000046.1:0-11474 GCA_037141075.1 Kiritimatiellales bacterium | reverse complement strand
TGACACCAGCCTTTTTCATGGCTGGATGTTGCCAGAACGGGGCTCCCGCACAAGAAATTGTTTTAAACATTATGGATTTTTACATTCGAATAGTGCGCCGGGTTGCGCTATTCGTAGTCCTGCTTTACCAAGGGAACCCAATGCTCGCGAAACGAATCATACCTTGTCTGGATGTAACCGGCGGCCGCGTCGTCAAAGGCGTTAAGTTCGTCCAGCTGCGCGATGCCGGCGATCCGGTGGAGTGCGCCAAGGCCTACGAGGCGCAGGGCGCGGACGAACTGACCTTCCTCGACATCACCGCCTCCAGCGACGGACGCGACACCATGGTCGATATCGTCCGCCGCGTCGCCGAGCAGGTTTTTATGCCGCTCACCGTCGGCGGCGGCATCCGCACGCCCGCCGACGTCCGCCGTATGCTCAACGCCGGGGCCGACAAAGTTTCTTTCAACACTGCCGCCATCAACGATCCAAACATCCTCAACATCTGCTCCGAACAGTTTGGCAGCCAATGCACCGTGCTGGCGATCGACGCGCGGCGCAACGGCGACGGCACCTGGGGCGTATTCACACACGGCGGCCGCAATCCAACCAAACTCGATGCGATTAAATGGGCGATTGAAGGTACACAGCGCGGCGCAGGCGAAATTCTGCTCACCAGCATGGACGCCGACGGCACCAAAAACGGCTACGACCTGGAACTCACCCGTGCCATTTCCGAAGCGGTCGGCGTACCGGTCATCGCCTCCGGCGGTGCGGGAACGCTCGATCATTTGGTCGAAGCGGTCACTGTTGGTAAAGCCGACGCCGTGCTCGCCGCCTCCATCTTTCACTTCGGCGAATTCACCATCCGCCAGGTCAAAGAATACATGCGCTCAAAAGGCGTGACGGTAAGATTGTAACGGCTCGAGGCGTGACCGGCGATGGGTCACCGTACGTGTCCGTCGCCTTGTTAGGCTTTGCGCTGCTGTTCGTTCACGAATCTAACAATGGCATCGACCTCGTCCGGTGACGTGAGGAACCATTCCGTTCCCGGAGAGTCCTCAATCTCCTTTCCGCGAAGAGATAATATGGCGTGAATCGCTGTTTCAAGTGCGGAACCATCGTTGGTCTTGAACAAACGCGCAATCGTGGGAACTTCGGGCAGAGCTGTGGACGACTGGGAAAGGACGCGCAATATGGGGTCTCTCTCGCTGCGTCCAATCTTACACGGGAATTCCTGCCGTCCTTCGATGTCCGCTAGTTTGCGATAGTTCTCGAAGTAGTAGAGATAAACGGAGTTGTCGCCTTCGCCAATGATGACTTCCGGTGCAGGAACCGACGGAAGCATCTCGTCACTCTGAATCTCTATCGGCGAGACAATAACCATACCCGGATTCTGAATTTTGATCTTCCATTGCCCAAATGATGGATTCTCCGCGAGACCGGCACTCTCTATGTTCGAGAGCGCTTTCTTCACCACCCGCGGCGTGTCTTTTGCTCGAGCATCCAAACCACTTCTTTCTCGGTGTGTGCGAACTACGGCATCCACGATCTTGTGCCGCTCGGCAATGCGACCACTGAACAATTCGAGGATGAGTTCCGCCGCAATTCCGGGCGTCAACGGTTGTCCTGCGTACTTATACTCGTGTTCTTCCACGGATATTCCTTATTTATTGCCTAACGGTGATATTGAACGAACTTTAAGTTTGTTGTTTCAGGTAATATCTTTTTCAGCAGGCTGGAAGCTAAATAGTTTTTGGAAGGCGCACAAGCCCAAATAAAGACTCATAAGTCGGTTGCTACAAATTCTTCATACGCCAGGGCAAAGAATATATGCGTTCAAAAGGCGTGACGGTGCGACGGTAACAATCACCGAAAAAACGATTCAATTTATTTATAGAGTTGCTTAGTAAGGCACCAAGCCCCCGCTTTGGGGTCATAGAAAGCCGACGTCAGTGACAGATATTCAAGCTCATCTTCTTGTAGCATCCCGCTATATGTTATTTGGAAGATAACTACATAATTATTAATTCCTTTTGAGATGCTATCAAATTGTTCATCGGTAAGACCTAGAGTGAGCGACATACTTTCAGTTTTGCACAAAGCGGTAGGAATGATGGGATCAAATCGGCTGGTGCTGCCATTACTTTCTAGCCGAACCACTCCGCTTACTTTGTTTGCCGGTATTTCAGATATGTTTGCTAAACGTATCTTGATCCCATGGTTGAATGTTTCACCCGCACGGTTTGAATTGTGGCCTGTGAATGAGTAGTCAAGAATGGAAAGCATGGGCCTATTTCGCAACTTGAACGCTTTTTGCTGGATTTCAACTGACTTAGAGGTCAACGCAAGTGATTGCTGCGTCTGCTTAATTGCTTGTTGTGAACAAAAAAGCGATAAAGCCGATACTATTACGGCTACCAATGTTCCAAGCACCTCATAAAGTGACTTCCATCGGTCCAGGTGCTTTTTTACACGACTGAACGTACTGCTTATGCTAGCGGACCATTGTTTCATGTGGAACTTCATTTTATGCGACCCTTCGAACCGATTTTTAAAATATTATCAGAAACAACTTATACGTTCCATAAAACGACCCAATGGGCCGAACTATATGGGAAGAGAATAAGTGGTCAAGGCGGATATGCTCGCCTACTCTTTTAAAATGGAGTTGAAGTCAGGGAAGAGGCTGGCAAGGCTTGGCTCGGCTGTGTATATTCCCAGCTTTCAAACGGAGAAACTATGAGCAAGGAACTTGAAGAAGGGCAGAAACTCGAACTCGACTGGAACAAGCTGGAGAAGGCGGTTGCCGGGACTAAAGGAATTATTCCGGTCGCCGTGCAGAACGCCGATACCAAGGAAGTGATTCTGGTCGCCTACATCAATAAGCTGGCGTTCGAAGAGTCGCTGAAGCGCAAGATGCTGGTGCTGTGGAGTTCGTCGCGGCAGGAGCTGTGGATCAAAGGGCTGACGTCCGGCGAAACCTTTGAACTGATCGAAGCGCGCGTCAACTGTGAGCAGAACTCTCTGCTGTTTATCGTCCGTCCGAACCGCGGCGGAATCTGCCACACCAAAAACACCAAGGGCGAACCGCGCGACTGCTATTACCGCAAGATTGATCTCGGCACGCTGGCGCTCAAAAACTTGAATCCATAAACAGAAGAAATTTTTCACAGAAGGAAACGAAGGTAAACAAAGGTGGGCAGAAACAGAACCAGGACCTTCGTTATCCTTCGTTTCCTTCTGTAAAACGTACCGGATGTTTTGAGCCGGTTTCCAGAGTTTGGAAATTATGAATAAAACCGCTTTACTGCGCGCCATTATTGCCGAACTTGAAGCCGATCTCCGCCGTCAGCAGGCGGCGAACAAACAGGCTTCCGCCGGCGCGACGGACGGTGAGGCGCGCGCCGAAACCAAGTGGGACACCTGCGGGCTCGAATCGTCCTATCTGGCGCGCGGCCACGCCCTGCAGTTTAAAGCGCTGGCCGTCGCGCTCGAAGAATTGAAAACCTTTATGATTCCGGTTTACGACGGCCAGCCGATCGGCGTCGGCGCTCTGGTTGAAGCGGAACTGGATAAAGAAAAGATGCTCTGCTTCCTGCTTCCCTGTGCTGGCGGAATTGAGCTGGATTTCGAGGGCAGGCTGGTCTCGGTCATTACGCCCGAGTCGCCGATCGGCGCGGCGCTGCTGGATAAAAAGAAGGGCGACAAATTTTCCTTCCGCGCCGGTTCGTCCGGAAGAATTCTGGCGGTAGCATGAGCGCGCCCCGCAGACACCGCCCGAAAGGGCTGGAGATCATCCACGAAGACCGCGATCTGATCGTGATCAATAAAGACGCCGGACTGCTGAGCATGAGTCCCTCGCGGTATGAAATGCAAACGGCAGAATATCTCCTGACCGACTATCTGCGTAAAGGCGCGGCCCGTTCCCGTTTGCGCGCCTATACGGTTCACCGGCTTGACCGCGAAACCTCCGGCCTGCTGATCTTCGCCAAGACCGAAGCGGTGCAGAACTGGCTTAAAGATCACTGGAAAGAGGTCGAGAAGGAGTATCGCGCGATCGTACACGGATCGCTGAAAGAAAAGACCGGAACGCTTTCAAGTTATCTGGCGGAGAACACGGCGCAGTTTGTTTATTCAACCACTCAGGCCAAGGGCAAATGGTCGGAAACTCAGTACAGTGTCATCCGCGAGAACAAACTGTTCAGCGAACTGAAAATCAACCTGCTGACGGGCCGCAAAAATCAGATCCGGGTGCATTTCGCGGAATTGGGTCACCCGGTGGTCGGCGACGTTAAATACGGCCTCAAAGATAAAAAGTTTGAGCGCATGGCGCTGCACGCCCGCTCCATCGCGTTTAATCATCCGCACAGCGGGAAGCGGATGGCTTTCGAAGCGCCGGTTCCAAAATTTTTCGGCAAGCTGATGCAGCCGGTGTAAGGATTGGCCAGAGAAGTCATATCGTGAAAACACAAGGCCGCCGGGACGGCGGCGATACGTACCGCGGGCGTCCCGCCTGCCATGTCTTGAATAACGCTGTGTTGTAAACGACGCCGAAAGGGCGTAAACCTTTGCCTATGAAAAAGTGTCCATTCTGCGCGGAAGAAATTCAGGACGATGCCATCTTCTGCCGGTTCTGCAAGCAGTTCCTGATGCAGAAAAAGAAGGTGCCGTGGTATCTGCGGCCGGGTTGGCTCACGACTGCGGTGCTTTGTGTCGGCCCGTTTGCAATCCCGCTCTTCTGGGTGCATCCGAACTTTACTCGCCGTAAAAAGCTCGTCTGGACGGCGGTTGTTTTAATCCTGACCTGGGTGTCGTGGTTGTTGATGGAGAAATCTGTCCAGTCTATAGGGGAGTATTACGGAATTCTCGATCAGCTGATAAAGTAGGGCGCTATTTATTTTTCCATCCCTTTTCGCGGACGGAGCGCTCGTTGGCGGCGGTTTCCTGCCGCATGCGGATAAAGTTTTCGTAACGCGCCTTCGGAATCGTTCCGGCTTCAACCGCCGCTTCAATCGCGCAGCCTTTGGTTTTGGTGTGCGCGCAGTCTCTGAATTGGCACTGGCCTGTGAGCGCGGTTAGTTCTTCAAATGTGTCTTTGATTCCGGCGCCGGTGTCCAGATGGCCGAGTTCGCGCATGCCGGGCGTGTCGATCACCAGCGCGCCGTTATTCAGCACAATCAGTTCGCGCCATGTCGTGGTATGGATACCTTTACCGTCGCTTTCGCGGACGGGCAGGGTGAAGTATAAATCCTCTTCGCCGAGCAGACTGTTGATCAGCGACGTTTTGCCGACACCCGACGCGCCGAGCAGGCAGTACGTTTTAGCGGGCTCAAACAGCTTCTGCACTTTTTTCAGTCCGGAGCCGCTGGTGTTGCTGAAGGCATAAACCGGCACGTTCGACAGACGGGCTTCCACTTCCGCCAGCCGCGCCTTCAACTCCTTGGCGGGCAGCAGATCTTTTTTGCACAGCAGGACGACCGGCTCAATGCCGCTTTCATTCACGATGGAAAGGTAGCGCTCCAGCTTCGGCAGATTGAAGCCCATGTCGAGCGTATGAACGACAAACGCGGTATCGATGTTCGCGGCGATCAGCTGATGGCTGACTTCTTTGCCAGCCGTCTTGCGTTTCAACGTATTCTGCCGTTCGAGGACGGAGTGAATCATCGCGAAGTCACCCTCACAAAAATTGCTTGCGAGTACCCAGTCGCCGACGGTCAGGTAGTCGTTTGTTTCGCGGGCGGCGCGGCGCAGCTTGCCGGTGGTTTTTGCCGGACGGGTATCGTCACCGTCGCTGATGTCGCACCAGCCTTTATGGACGGCGGTGATGCGGGCCGGTTTACAATCCTTGGAAGCAGAGGCGTCCACCTGCTTCTGAAACCATGGAGTGAAACCGAATTTTTCGAGTGTCATAGGACTGCTCATTTTTAACTCCACAAAAAATCAGGACTCACGCTCTTTGTCTTAAATTGAATCTCCGGTCTCAGCAGGTTGCTGATGTCGGTCAGAAAATCGGGATGCACTAGTTTTTCTTCGAGGTTGAGCCGGAGTTGTTTGTTCGTTACTGGCGTGCCGTCTGTTTCCATAATCTGATGAAAGGCCTGCATGACAACCGGCCAGTCGATGGTGGCGTGTTGGTCTGCGTACCAGAGGTCGAAGAGGTCGCGTCCTTTGCGCCGCTGGTAGAGTGCGCGGACTTTAGTGGCGAGCAGTTCTTCCAGTTTAAAGGTGGTGAGATCAACTTTGCCGCTGAACCACGGTGAATCAACGGAATAACTTTTTTTGACCGGGCCGAAGACAAATTGGTGTTCACGGCAGTTAATTTCAATTTTCAACCGCATGTTGATCACCGGTTCGACCTCGGTTTGAAACCGGAAGAGCAGGGTGGTGTTGCGGTCCTTTTGTTTGATTTTCGGAGCGTCAAGAAAATGGAACAGCTTGCGGAGCCGGTCAACAACCGGCCCGATCGGTTCGGGGCGGATTTGAACCAGATCAATATCTTCGGAATAGCGCGGAGCGGGAGCGAAATAGAGTTTATGCAGCGCGGTGCCGCCGCGAAAGGCGAGCGTGTCCGCGAGCAGATCGTCAGAGAAAATGTCAACCAGTGATCGGGAAATAACCAGATCCTGCTCCACCTGCGCATCGCTGACCCACGGCGCGCTCTGTTTCCATGCGGTAATAAAGGCGCGGGGAATCACAGCTGCGCCTCCAGATCAGTGTTAATGGAGATTTTCCATTTTTTATTGATGGGGTTGCCGCCCTTGGCTTCCGCCGGATTAAGCGGGATGTGGAAGAAGTTTCGGGACTGAAGTTCGGTGTACAGTGTGTCTGCCAACTCTTCCCTATTGAAAACAGTATCCAACAGGAAGCCGAGACGTTGCAATGCGGTCGATGGAATGGATTTATCAGCGATCGGTTTTAGTTTTTCCGGAGTCATAAGTTCGCTTAATTCTTCAAGCACCGCAGTTACTGACGGAAGTCCGCCGGACTGTTTTAGATAAATCATCAGGTCGAGCGCAGTCAGTTCGGGCGAGGATACGGCGACGTATCCGGCCGGAGTTTTTTTCTGTTCAATGCCGGTCTGCGGCATTTCGGATTTAACCGGAAAGCAGATTTTAAGGTTTTTGTATCGGATCGGGCGCAACGGCGGCTGGATGGTGATGACTGAGAAAGTTTGCGGTTGCTGGTGCCCGGCTCCGTGCAATGCTGCCGCCGACAGAAGCCCGGCATAATAGGGTCGGTTGAGACAATGCATAAAGTCAGCGATAAACATTTCTGGAGGCAGAATTCCTGCGTTTCGGTGTTCCGGCGGGATGATGACGTAAAATCCATTTCGAATCTGAAGAATCAACTTATTCCGGGTCAGTCGTTGCAAACACTGCCGTATCGCTGCTTCATTCGCATCGAACTGCTGATGCAGTTCATCGCGGGTAAAGTAGTAGCGCCCGCCGGATAGCAGGGATTCGATATAGCTGTCTAAGTAGGGTTTCATTAGTTTTTGTTTGCAAAATGTATGGATGATCCATTCGTTTTGCAAACAAAAACTAATCTAAGAAACGGGCGCTGAGACCGCGGTAGTCGTCGATCCGCCGGTCGCGCAGGAACGGCCAGGCGCGCCGGACGGTTTCGGTGCGCTTGCAGTCGAGTTCAGCGATGAGTTCGGTTTCGCTGTCCGGTGTTGCCTGCGCCAGCAGTTCGCCCTGACAGCCGGCGACGAAACTTGATCCCCAGAACTGCGCGCCGCCTTGGCCGCAGGGCGACGGCTCGAAGCCGGTACGGTTGATACTCAGCACCGGAATGCCGTTGGCAATGGCGTGCGAACGCTGAATCGTGATCCACGCCTCGCGCTGGCGCGCTTTTTCGCCTTCCTTTTCGTTCGGATCCCAGCCGATGGCGGTGGGATAAATCAGCAACTCCGCGCCGGCCATTGCCATCAGTCGCGCGGCCTCGGGATACCACTGATCCCAGCAGACCATCACGCCGAGCATTCCGACCGATGTCTTGATCGGCGTAAAGCCGAGGTCGCCGGGAGTGAAATAAAATTTTTCGTAGTAACCGGGGTCGTCCGGAATGTGCATCTTGCGGTATTTGCCGGCGATTGTGCCGTCGCTGTCGAGCACGACTGCGGCGTTGTGATAGATGCCCGCCGCGCGCCTTTCAAACAGCGAAGTGACGATGACAATGCCGAGTTCTTTAGCCAGCGCACCGAAAATCTCAGTGGACGGGCCGGGAATTTTTTCAGCGAGGTTGAAGCAGTGCTTGTCTTCGGTCTGGCAGAAGTAGAGACCAGTGTGGAGTTCCTGCAAGGCGACCAGCTGCGCGCCTTTCGCCGCACAGCGGCGGATGGCGGCGATGCTCTTCGCGATATTGGCCTCACGGTCAGCGGTGCACGATTGCTGAACCAGACCGACGGTCAGTTTTTCCATCACAAAACCCCTTTAGGAATCTGCATCGTCACGCAATGGAGCGAGCCGTGCTGCAGAATCAATGTGGAACAGTCTATACCGATGATTTCGCGATTCGGAAATGCTTTTCCGACGGTTTCCAAGGCTTGGAAATCGGAAGGGTCGTTATAGGTCGGGACGAGTACTGCGCCGTTGATGATCAGAAAGTTGGCGTAGGTGGCAGGCAGGCGGTTGCCGCCCGCATCAAACTTTGCTTTCGGCCAGGGCAGGGGAAGCAGTTGAAAGGTCTCCATTTTTTTCAACTCGTCTTCCATGTTGCGGAGCGCAGGGAAGTGGTCGTCTGCCGGATCGTCGCATCGGACGTAGAGAATTTTGTTGTCCGGGCAGAACCGGGCGAGTGTGTCGATGTGTGCGTCGGTGTCATCTCCCGCCAGCCAGCCGTTTTCCAACCAAAGGAACTTTTTAACCGCCAGTTCAGATGTCAGCTTGGCCTCGATTTGTTTTTTGTCGAGTTGCGGGTTGCGGTTGGGATTGAGCAGACATTCGGCGGTTGTCAGCAGGTTTCCCTGTCCGTCGCTGTCGATGCTTCCGCCTTCGAGAATCAGGTCGACGGCGCACAACGGTGTTTTGCCGAACGCACCCGCTGCGTAAAGTTTGGTGGTGATCTGATTATCGAGTCCGGCTTTGTGTTTTTTGCCCCAACCGTTGAAGGTGAAATCGAGGAGAACCGGTTTGTTGTTTTCGTAAATTGTGATCGGTCCGAAGTCGCGCGCCCAGACATCGTTGGATTCGATTTCGTAGAGAGCGACGCGATCCATCGGGATACCGCGCGCCGCTAGTTTTGTATGTACGCATGATTTGTCGTGAGCAACGACGATCAGCTTTTCAAAGCGTGTGATCGCTTCGGCAACGTCCATGAAGACCGCCTCGACCTCATTTAGATAAGGTGCCCAGTTGGTCTTTTCGTGCGGCCAGCAAATCAGCACCGCATCCTGCGGTTCCCATTCAGCGGGTAATCGTTTCATAAAAGCTCCTCAAACTGCCGAATCTTAGCTGAGGCGTCGGGGTTTTCCAATGTTTGGAAAACGATTAAATTTAGGCCCATGACAACCTAAGCAGAATCATGGTATATGGAATCGACTCCGGGAGCGATGGTCTATGAGGATTAAGAGAGAATTTTTGACGGGAATTTTTCTGATTCTGGTTACTGCTGGATGCAGGGAATCCGGGTGCTGGTATCAGGAGGTTCGTGACCTTTACTATGGAATCCCGGTGCAGGTGCGCTATTACCCCGAAGACGCGCAGTTGAGCAAACAGGTCTGGACCTATCTGGAAAGCATCGACGATGTGTTCAACGACTATAAGGCGGGAAGTGAAATTTCCGCGATCAATCGCCGGAACGATGCCGGCGATGTGACGCTGTCTCCCATGCTGGCGGATGCCTTTGGCAAAGCCCAGCAGGCATGGCAGTTCAGCGAGGGTGTATTCGATATCACCTGCGCGCCGATCCGTAATCTGTGGAAGCAGGCCGCGAAGCAGGGGACTCTGCCGTCCGATGCTGAGGTCGCTGCCGTCCGTGAACGGTGCGGGATGAACCGGATTGAGCTGGAGGGCAACCGGCTGACGATTTCGAAAGCCGGACTACAGTTTGATTTCGGCGGCATTGTTAAAGGCATGATCGCAGATCATGTAATTGAAATGCTGAAAGCAGGCGGCGCGCAAAGCGCGTTGGTTCAAATCGGCGGCGAGACCGCCGCCTTTGGCCTTTCGCAGAAGAAAAGAGCGTTTCGCATCGCCATACAGCATCCGGAAGTGCGCGACGGGGTGTGGAGCGTGATTCAGGATCCGGGCACCGGACTCTCCGCGTCCACGAGCGGCAATTATGAACAGCCGATTCTGGTCAACGGGCAGGAGTTTTATCACATCATGGATCCCCGCACCGGTTATCCGGCGAAGACGCAGATTGTGTCGGTGAGTATCGCCTTCCCGCAAACAGGTAAGAACTGGCTGGCGGACGTTCTTGCGACCACCGGCGTGCTGCTGGGCCCCGAAAAAATATTTGAGATCGTCAAGTCGTTCGGCGGCGAAGCGATGTTCCTCGTGAAAGAGAACGGGGAAATCCGTGAAATAGACAGTTCAGGCTGGGGGATTTTTAAATGAACCATGGCGAAAAGGTTGATGCGAATCTCCAATAGCCACGAATCGGAGAATTTTAATGAGGGTTTTTTATCGGCGGCGAGCTGTTGTCTTGAGTCTGCTCGCATTATGCACATGGAATCCAGTTTGGGCGGAGGATGCAAATCCAGTGCCGCGCCCGACTTCGGCGTGGATTGTCAGTCCGCTTTTCGGAGTGGTGGAGAATGAAAATCTGAAAAACGGTCAGACGGACATCAGTCCGGAGTCCGGGCTTTTCGTGATGTATGCCTCACCTCGCCTCATTGTCAACAACACGACTTTTTTCACGGATGTTAACCGGAGCAAGGTTTGGGGCGATATCGCGTCGGTCAGTCTGTACGGAGACCCGAAGGCGGATCTGACCTGGTATCTGGGCGGCAGTTATGTCTGGCATAGAATTCAAACTGAGACTGTCAAAGTGACTGTCACCGAACCGCTCGGAAAAGTCGGTGTAGTCTGGAGAATTCGGTCGCTCCACCTATCGGTCAACCCCTACATCGGGTATGGACTTGAAACCTCGACCACCGAATTCCCATCCGCCTGGCATCTGGGCGACAGCCGGGATCGTTCCGACCTCGCCGTGTACGGCATCTCGGCCTACTGGCATTGGCGGATGCTCGGAGCAGATGCCAAGTATTATCTTTCACAGGACTTGGATCACGACACGTTGAACAACACCTTCCGCATCTGGGGAACCGCGATGTTCTCCCAGCATACCGGTATACTGGCGCGGTTTGAATACACCGAGCAGAACACAACCAAAGACACTTCGCTCCTGCTTGGTCCCGTTTTTGTTTTTTAATGGTGCGGGTTCTGTCTATGGCCGGTCTGTCTTGAGCAGCAGCAGGGGAATGCTGATTTTGTGCTTCAGAATTTCCGAGACGCTTCCAAAAAGGATGTCACCGGGGAATTTAT
>JBAXDG010000045.1:0-11565 GCA_037141075.1 Kiritimatiellales bacterium | reverse complement strand
CGGTGGCGAACTCGCTCTTGTTGCCGGTGGTGAGCACCAGCCAGCCGAATTTATTGGAGAGCGCCATAATCAGCGTGCCGCGAATACGCGCCTGCAAGTTTTCTTCGGAGAGATCGGGTGCGGCGTTCTTCCCGCGTCGCTCGCTTGCGCTCGCAAGCGGCTGGCAAACCTTGGAAAGCTCGTCGGTGAATTTTCCAAAGATCGGAAAAATCGGAATCGTGTGGAATTCAACGCCGAGATTGGCGGCGATCAGTCCGGCGTCAGAAAGCGTTTCGTGCGAGGAATACTGCGACGGCATGGTGACAGCGGCGACGCGGTCTTTGCCGAGCGCGTCAACCGCCAGCGTCAGCACCAGCGCGGAATCAATTCCGCCGCTGACAGCGACGACGGTCTTCTTAAAGCCGTTCTTGTTCACGTAATCGCGCAGACCGAGCTTGAGCGCTTCGTAAACTTCTTCAACCGGGTCTAAAGGTTTCCAATCATTGGAACCCATCAACGCATATTCCTGAAAGAGCGGGGCGCGGGCGGTCACTTTGCCATCGGCATCGAAAGCGGCGCTGCCGCCGTCGAAGACCAGTTCATCCTGGCCGCCGACCTGATTACAGAAGAGCAGGGGAGCTTTGAGTTTTTTCGCGGCGGCGGCAAAAACGGCTTCGCGTTCAAACCGCTTGCCGCTGTGGTAGGGTGAAGCGGAAAGATTAATCACCAGTTCCGGCTTTTCGGCAGCGAGCGCGCGGCAGGCTTCGCCGTCGGGCTGCCAGGAGTCCTCGCAGATTTGAATGCCGACTTTTTTACCGAACGCATCAAACGTGAACGCTTCGCGGCCCGCATCGAAAACGCGCTTTTCGTCGAAGACGCCATAGTTTGGCAGAAGCATCTTGCGATAGATGCCGACAATCTTTCCGCCGTGAAAAACAACGGCGGCGTTGTAACGGCCTGTGCCGTCGGCGATCGGCGCGCCGACAACGGTGAAAATCTGCTTTGGCAGTTTGTCGGCCAGCCGCTTGAGCTGTTTTTCGCAATCCTGAATGAACTGCGGGCGCAGAACGAGGTCTTCCGGCGGATAACCGCACAGCGCCAGTTCGGGGAAAACAATCAACTGTGCGCCGTTTCCGGCCGCGCCTTCGGCGGCGGCGATGATGCGGTTCGCATTTTCCTCGAGCGCCCCGACGGAAGGGTTCATTTGAACGAGCGCTGTTTTTAGAGCGTGCATTACCGCCGGTAGTTCGGAGCTTCTTTGGTGATTTTGATGTCGTGGGCGTGGGCTTCGAGCGCTCCGGCGTGCGAGACGCGGACGAGCTGTCCGGTTTCCTGCAGTTCGGGAATCGTTCGGCATCCGCAGTAGCCGAGGCTGGCCTGAAGTCCGCCGCTGTACTGCTTAAGCATTTTGCTGACGGCGCCCGCATAAGGCACAACACCTTCGATTCCTTGCGGAACGAGGTCATCTTCGGCCCCGTCTTTTTGTCCATAGCGCTGGCGGGAGCCTTCGCGCGACTTCATGGCGTCGAGGCTGCCCATGCCGCGGTAGACGACAAACTGGCGGCCTTCGTAGAGAATCTTTTCGCCGGGACTTTCGTCGGTGCCCGCGAGGACAGAGCCCATCATGACGCTGGAAGCGCCGGCGACGAGTGCCTTGGCAATGTCGCCGGAGTGGCGGACGCCGCCGTCGGCGATGACCGGAATGGAGCCCTCAAGAGCGGAAGCGCAGTTATAAATGGCGCTGATCTGCGGAATGCCGACGCCCGCCACGACGCGGGTGGTGCAGATGGAGCCGGGGCCGATACCGACTTTGACGGCGTCCGCGCCCGCTTTACGCAGAGCGAGCGCCGCTTCGCCGGTGGCGATGTTGCCCGCGATCACGTCGATGCCCGGAAGATTCTTTTTGACCCACGCGGTCATTTCAATGACGCCTTTGCTGTGGCCGTGAGCGGTATCGACGACGAGCACGTCCACTTCAGCCTTGGCGAGAGCTTCGGCGCGGACATAGTCGCCGGGGCCGATGGCGGCGGCGGCGCGCAGACGGTACTGTTCATCGCGGTTATAGAGCGGGCGGGTGTTTTCGATCAGATCGGCGACGTCGGTGTAGCTGTAGAGTCCGACCAGTTTTCCGTTTTTAACCAGAGGCAACTTGCCGATCTTATGTTCCTTCATGATTTCGTAGGCCTGCCGCAGGTCAGTTCCTTCTGCGGCAGTAATGACCTCTTTGCTCATGATGTCGCTGGCGCGGACATTGTTGCTGGCGGCGTACTTAATATCCTTGGTGGTTAGAATCCCCGCGAGGTTGCCGCTATCGTCCATGATCGGGAACCCGCTGAAGCTATAGCCTTTTTCCAGCCGGTGCTGCTGAATTTGGGCGAGCGTCTGATTGGCGTTGAAGGTAATCGGCTTGCCGATCAGGCCGTTAAGGTAATGTTTAACCCGTGATACATCGCCAGCCTGCCGTTCGGGGTCGAGGTTTTTGTGAATCACGCCGATGCCGCCGTGCAGAGCCATGGCAATCGCCATATCGGCTTCGGTGACGGTATCCATCGCCGCGCTGAGGAACGGGATGTTGACTTTGATGTTAGTGGTCAGACGGCTGGTGATGTCCGTGTCGGCCGGCAGGAAGTCGGCGTACTGGGTGATCAGTGAGACATCGTCAAAGGTGAGTCCTTCAAAAGGAAAGGAACTCATAAATTTTTCGAGGTGTTTATTGTGGCTCATGGCGTGTGTCCTTTTGCCGCAACAGCTTGGAGACTGGGGGCGGTGTAGTCAATATGGAAAACCGGAAGAGTGGAATAGCTTGTTTGCATCATGCCAATATTCCAATCTTCCATCGTTCCAATATTCCACGGAGGTCCCTATGCTGGCGGTACATGTGAATATCCAAGTGAAGCCGGATTGTGTGGAGCGCTTCATTGAAGCGACCAAAGAGAACGCCAAAAACAGCCTCAAGGAAGCCGGGATTGCGCGGTTTGATCTGGTTCAGCAGCAGGACGATCCGACCCGTTTTATGCTGGTGGAAGTCTATCGCGACGCCGAGGCTCCGGTTCGTCACAAAGAAACTGCGCACTACGCCCGCTGGCGCGACACGGTTGAATCCATGATGGCCGTTCCGCGTAGCAGTACGAAATACACAACGGTTTTTCCTGCAAGTGAATCCGGCTGGAGAAGCGTATGACTTTTGAATTTGCAACCGCCGGGCGGATACTTTTCGGCAGCGGAACGCTGGCGCAGGCCGCGCCCGCCGCCGCCGGATTAGGCCGCCGCGCGCTGGTCGTAATCGACCGGGAGTCGGAACAGGCGCAAACACTGCTGAAGTCGTTGCATCAAGAAGGCGTCGGAACGGAGCTTTACACTTTTTCCGGCGAGCCGACGGTGGTTGCGGCTTGCGAAGCCGCGCAACGGGCGCGGGCCGCCAAATGCGATCTCGTCATCGGCTTCGGCGGCGGCAGCGCGATGGATCTCGCCAAAGCGGCCGCCGCGCTGATGACCAATCCCGGCGATCCGTTCGATTATCTGGAAGTGATCGGCAAGGGGCTTCCTCTTAAGGAACGGCCCGCGCCATGCATCGCGATTCCGACCACTGCCGGAACCGGATCGGAAGTGACGAAAAACTCCGTGCTGGCTTCACCGGAACATCGCGTCAAGGTCAGCATCCGTCATCCGCTGATGATGCCGGTTCTGGCCATCGTCGATCCCGAATGTACGCTTTCTATGCCGCCCGCCGTGACGGCGGCGACCGGCCTCGACGCGCTGACCCAGTTGCTGGAAGCCTTTATTTCCAAAAAAGGCAATCCGATGACCGACGGCTTCTGCCGCGAAGGGTTGCCGCGCGCCGTACGTTCGCTCCGGCGGGCCTTTGAAAACGGCACGGACTTGAAAGCACGCGAAGAGATGGCTCTGGCCAGTCTGTTCAGCGGACTGGCGCTGGCCAACGCTGGACTTGGCGCGGTGCATGGATTTTCCGGGCCGATCGGCGGCATGTTCGAGGCGCCGCACGGCATGGTTTGCGCCGCGCTGCTCCCGCATGTTATGAAGGCCAACTTGGCGGCGCTTAGACTGCGTCAGCCGGATTCGCCCGCGCTGGCGAAGCTGACGGAGTTTGCACAACTGACCGGCGGCTCGGCGGCGGAAGACGGAATTAAATGGATTGCCGGACTGTGCCGCGACTTGCAGGTTCCGCCACTCTCCGCGCTTGGCGTGGCGGAAAAAGATTTTCCTGCGCTGGTCGGAAACGCCCAGCGCGCCAGCAGCATGAAGACCAATCCGGTTGAACTAATGGCGGAAGAGCTGACGCAGATTTTGCATGCCGCCTTATGAATTCATACAGCAAATCCATCATTCCGTCTTATGTGACTCTTCCTGAGGGCGGTGGCTTTGCGACGATTTATGAGTTCATTTTGTTTCGGTTTCCGCGCATTTCGGAACCGGTTTGGCGCGAACGAATTGAGCTCCATAAGGTGCGTTTCGATGATGGCGAGCTGATCGGTTTGGTTACCCCTTATCAGGCGCGCCGCCGCATTTGTTATTATCGGGAGGTCATCAACGAAACAAAGATTCCCTTCGAGGAAGAAGTGATCTTCGAGAATGATGATTTTCTGGTGGCCGACAAACCCCATTTTCTGCCGGTTCATCCCGCAGGGGAATATGTAAACGAAACGCTGGTCACGCGGCTGCGCACGAAGTACGGATATGAAGAGCTTAGTCACGCGCATCGGATTGATCGATCAACCGCCGGCCTGGTGCTCTGCGTAAAAAACTGTTCAAAGCGCGGGTTGTACCAGCAGATGTTTAAGGAGGGTTCGGTAAAAAAGATTTACCTCGCGGCAGGAAAGCTTCCGGCGGAGACCGGCCAAACTCATTGGCATATCAAGGCGCGGATGGAACCCCGTGACCATTTCCACATGCAGATTATTCCGGGCGGGCCGGTCAATTCGGAGAGCATCATTGACCTCATCGACCGCCGTGACAGGGTTGGTTTGTTCCGCCTGCAACCGGTAACGGGTAAAAAACATCAACTCCGCGTGCATCTATGCGAGATCGGGTCGTGCATCATCAACGACCCGTTGTATTCCGATTATTCAGATCTGGAAACCGGGGATGATTATCAGCGGCCGATGCAGTTGCTGGCGCACCGCCTTGAATTCACTGATCCGGTTACGGGAAAGCGAATGGAATTCACGAGTAAGCGGTCGCTCAGCTTATTTCCAGAACCTTAGAGTTCGGCAGGAATCGGTGTAGGCGGTGTCACTCTGAGAGGTCGATGTATTTTAGTTTTTTCTTCACGGCCAGAAAGCGCCGCCACCCCCATATGGCACAAAAGGCCGCACAGCCTAGCAACAACCATCCGCTGATCTGCACGATGATATTTTCCGGGAAAAATTTAATCATGCTTCCGCCCGTTGCCAGCAAGCCGATAGATGTCCGCAAGTAGGACAGCCAGGTCCGTTCGTTCGCCAGCGCGGTGCGCTCCCGCGCCAGATGATCGCGCAGAATCATGTCGTCTTTACGGAACTCTGAGTACATACCGGTTTCCTGTTTGGTTTTTAGGTCGAGATTCTGCTGAAAGGCCGCTAATTTACTGCACCATGCTGATCGTCACAACAGATAATCGTGATATTTACCGCAACCTCGCGGTCGAGGAATGGCTGCTCGATCATGCCGACCGGCATGGGCCGGTGCTTTTTCTATGCGTCAACTCGCCGGGCGTGGTGATTGGTAAAAATCAGAATCCGTGGCGCGAATGCCGCCTGTCGCTGATGGAAAAAGAGGGCGTTCCGCTGGCGCGGCGCATTTCCGGCGGCGGCACGGTCTATCATGACGAAGGCAACTTGAACTTCGGCGTTATCGTGCCGCGCACGGAATACCGTGAAGAAAAGCAGCACGAACTGATTTTCCAAACGCTGGAAAAATTCGGCATCAAAGCTTCCAAGCTTCGGAAAAACTCGCTGGCGGTTGATGGATTGAAATTTTCCGGCCAGGCCTTCTGCTTTCGCGGACAGCACGTTCTGCATCACGGCACGCTGCTGGTGAATAGCGACCTCGACAGGCTGAACCGCTACCTCGGCTCTGAACTCGAAGGAATTGAAACCAAAGCCGTGGCCTCCGTTCCGTCGGAAGTGATGAATCTGATGGATGCCGCGCCGGGACTCACGGTGGAGAAACTGTCTGATGCGCTGACCGAAACGTTTCGGGGGATGTATGGGAAGGATGGAAGAGTGGAAGGGTGGAAGGGTGGAAGGGTTCCGGAGGTAGAGCTTCTTCCAATGATTGGAAGGCTTTCTTCCGAGGATTGGAAACTGAACCACACTCCGCGCTTTCAGGTGACGATCAACAGCCAGATGCTCGAAGTTGAAAAGGGTCTTATTACTAACCTCGACGGCAATCCGCTGTTTGAAGAATGGGTGAAAAATGAAAGTTGACGGAAAACAGTACAGAACAGTTTGGGTTAAACAGGACGATCCGGCAGTGATTCAGGTGATTGACCAGCGTCGGCTTCCTCACGAGTTTGTCGTGATGGATTTAAAAAGCGTTGGCGATTTCCAGATGGCGATCAAGGACATGGTTGTTCGCGGAGCCGGGTTGATCGGCGCGACGGCAGGTTATGGTATGTATATTGCGGCGCTGACGGCACCTCGCGACGGTTTTGAATTATTTGTCCGGAACGCAGGAGAAGTCCTTGTTGCCACACGTCCGACCGCTTCTAATCTGGCGTGGGCGGTGAAACGCCAGCTGGCCGCTATGTCGCAGGCGCAGAACATAGACGGGAAAATTGAAGCGGCCTTCCGGACCGCCTGCGCCATCGCCGATGAAGATGCCGCATTCTGCCGGCGCATCGGCGAGCACGGGTTGCAACTTATACGCGACATCAGCGCCTCAAAAAACGGGGAGCCGGTCAACATTCTCACTCACTGCAACGCCGGCTGGCTGGCTTTTGTCGACTACGGCTCCGCCACGGCGCCAATCTATGCCGCGCACGAAGCCGGGATCAAAGTTCATGTCTGGGTTGATGAGACGCGTCCGCGCAGTCAGGGTGCCGGGCTGACGGCGTGGGAGCTGGGACAGCAGGGAGTGGAACATCATCTGATCGTGGATAATACCGGCGGGCATTTGATGCAGCAGGGAATGGTCGATATGGTGATTGTTGGAACCGACCGCACCACGCGGAATGGCGATGTCGCGAACAAAATAGGAACCTATTTGAAAGCATTGGCCGCCAGAGATAATAACGTTCCGTTTTATGTCGCACTGCCTTCCTCAACGTTTGATTTCGAGATGGATGACGGCCTGCGGCAGATTCCGATTGAAGAACGCGACGAACGGGAGGTTCGTTATGTTTCCGGCAAAGCCGCCGACGGCTCCATTGCGGAGGTGCTTGTGTGCCCCGAGTCCACCCCGGCAAAAAATTACGGATTCGACGTTACCCCGGCGCGCCTGATCACCAGCCTCATTTGTGAGCGCGGCATTTGTGCGGCCACCGAAGACGGAATACTTGGTTTTTTCCCTGAACACCGGAGGCCAGCATGAATGAAGGGTATATCAAGTTCACGGTGCATCTGACGGAAAGTGATCTTCCCGCGAATCCCGCGCTGGGCCGTCTCAATGAAGTTCGGACTGAACTGCACGATCTGGGGCTGGTCGGCGTACTGCCCGACGGCATTGGTTATGGCAATGTCAGCATACGCCTGAACGAATCAGAAAAATTTATCATCAGCGGAACCGCCACGGGCGCCAAACGTGTACTCGCGTTGACGGACTACTGCCTTGTTGATTCGTTTGATGTTCGCCGAAATGAAGTTTTTTGCACCGGGCGGATTCAGGCATCGTCGGAGTCCATGAGCCACGGGTCGGTCTATCAGGCTAACCCGGCAATCCATTGTGTGATCCACATCCATCATCAGGCCGTATTTCGCTTTATGCTGGCGAACGGATATCTGCGGACATCGGAACAGGCCGCCTACGGCACACCTGAAATTGCGGAGGAAACGGTGCGGCTGGTTCGTGATGCGGGCGCAGCGCAGGGCATTTTTGTTATGGCCGGACATCAGGACGGCGTGATCGCCTACGGTGCGGATATTGAACCGGTCAGACAGCTCTTGCTTGAGGTCTATCACAAAGCAATTGGTTAACGTCACACGTCACTCTGAGCGCGCGGAGCAAGCGATAGGGTGAACGCTCTGGTTCGGCTTGTTTGTTTAAATTGTTTGAATGACCACTCCACCAAAACGAGATTCACTTGCACGACATTTAATCCCATCTACATAACACTCTCTGGATTCTCGAATTTCTCCTGTATCTGAAATCATAACTTCAATTCCATCAGGTGTGCTTGCATTTGAAATTGTTAGTTTTCTTCCTTTTTCATCTGAAACTTTGGTCGCGCAATCAGCGCAGAGATAAGTGGGGTAACGAGGATTGCTTTTTACCTCTGTTTTGCATATTGGGCATTGTTGAGAATCATTCATATTTTTATCTGCCGAACGTTTAATGGGCATCACGATGGAATTACCGGACGCTGAATTGCGGGAAGTCTAGTTGGCTGAGAATACTTCGTCAAATTTGTTTCCGTTTGAATGTTCGCCGCATCGAAAGTGCCTTTGTTGGATGAACTTTTTGTCGGCGGGCGGGTGCGAGGCGTTGGTTTTTCCAATCATTGGAAAATCCGGCCCAGCCGGTTCCAAACACTGGAAACGCGGCGGAGCCTTCCGCCTGCGGCGGACAAGTAAGCACGCTCGGCCCTTCGATGAACTCAGGGCAGGCGAGCGCGCTCCACTTTTGCAAGGTAGGGACGCCTCTCCGAGGCGTCTGCGGACGGCTGGGACAGCCGTCCCTACCCAAAGTACAGTCTAATTTGCTCTGTTCGCTTGCGGAAGGCGGGCGGAATGTTTAACACTCCCCAAATTCATTTTAAGGAAGGGCGCGTATGCAAACATTTGAAAAACTGATTTCGATTTTGTCGGGCTGGGTGTGGGGTTCGCCGATGCTGATTCTGCTGGTCGGAACCGGCATTTATCTGACGTTCCTGCTCAAAGGCCTCCAATTCCGCGCGCTGCCAATGGCGTTCCGCATGATCTGGGAAAAAGACCACGGCCACGCGGGCGATATCAGTCATTTTCAGGCGCTGATGACGGCGCTGGCGGCGACGGTCGGCATCGGCAATATCGTCGGCGTGGCGACGGCGATTACGCTGGGCGGCCCCGGTGCGGTGTTTTGGATGTGGATGACCGGTCTGGTCGGGATGGTGACGAAGTATTCCGAGGCGGTACTGGCGGTGAAGTATCGCGAACACGGGCCGCACGGGATGCGCGGCGGGCCGATGTATTATCTTTCCAAAGGCGTCGGTCTGCCGTGGCTCGGAACGCTGTTCGCCATTTTCACCGCGCTGGCTACGTTCGGGATCGGCAATATGACGCAGGCCAACGCCACCGCCACAATTTTTCAGACGGTCTTTCATGTCGAACCGTGGGTCACCGGGCTGGTGCTGATGGTGTTAACGGCGCTGGTGATTATCGGCGGCATCCGTTCGATCGGTAAATTCACCTCGTTCCTCGTGCCGGTTATGATTCTCGGCTACGTCATTTCTTCGCTGGTGGTGCTGGCGCTGAACGTCACTGAAATTCCGCACGCCTTCGCGCTGATTTTCCGGCATGCCTTTTCGCCGGCCGCCGCCACCGGCGGGTTCGCCGGAGCCACGATCGCTGCCGCGATGCGCTTCGGGATTGCGCGCGGTGTGTTTTCTAACGAGTCGGGCCTTGGCTCGGCGCCGATCGCCGCCGCCGCGGCGCGTACGCATGATCCGGTCAAGCAGGCTCTGGTGAGCATGACGCAGACCTTTATTGACACGCTGGTGGTCTGCACGATGACGGCGCTGGTGATTCTGACGGCGACTTCCTGGACAGAAGGCGTCGGACCTGGCGATCTGACCAGCGCCAGTTTTGCCGAAACGCTAGGCGAATCCGGCCGGATTATCGTGGCGATTTCCACCGCGCTGTTCGCCTATTCGACGCTGATCGGCTGGAATTATTACGGCGAAAAAGCGATCGAGTATTTGCTCGGCCCGCGCTCTATTCGGATATACCGCATCATTTTCATTGCGGCGGTGATGGTCGGCTGTATGACCAAACTGGAGCTGGTCTGGAATATTTCTGACCTGATGAACGGCCTGATGGCTCTGCCTAATTTGATCGGGTTGCTGGTGCTGTCCAAGGTGATCAAGGACGAAACGGATCGGTATTTTGAGGGATCTCGGAAAAAGAAATAGACTTGTAGGACAAGCTTCCCCGGTATGCCGGGTAGCTTGTATAACGTGACACGGGAAACACGCTCCCGAATACGGGAAGCGCGACCTACAACATAAAGGTGGAGCACGATCTCCGAGCGTGCTTAAAACGCGCGCCCGGCCCTTCGGTGAACTCAGGACAGGCGGTCGCGTTCCACCAAAGGGAAAAGAAAAATTATGGAAACGATTAAAACGATCATGACGCGGCGGAGCATCCGGGCGTTTGAAAAAACGCCGGTGACGGATGCGCAGATCAAGGTTCTGCTGGAGGCCGCGATGAATGCGCCGAGCGCGGGCGACGGACGTCCGTGGCATTTTGTGGTGACAACCGACCGCGCGAAACTCGCCGCGCTGGCCGATGCGGTGGATGAAGGCAATGCGATGTTCAAGCAGGCGCAGGCCGCCGTATTGATCTGTCTCGATGAGTCGCTCGAAAAGTTCAAGGGCTTCGGTCCGCAGGACTGCTCCTGCGCGGCGCAGAATCTTCAACTGGCCGCGCATGACATGGGACTGGGCACGGTTTGGATCGCCATCATCGGCGTTCCGCCGCGCGTCGCCGGTTGCCGCAAGGTTCTCGGCGTGCCGGAGCATATCAAGCCGTTCGCGCTTTTTCCGCTTGGAGTTCCTGCCGAGAAGCTGCCCGCAGAAACCCGGTATGATGAAGCACGAATCCACCGGGAGAGATGGTAGCGTAATGAGTAACGAGTAATTCGTAACAGGGAGAGTTTCTTCAGCATTTCCGTTACGTATTACTCATTACGCATTACGAATCAGGAGTTTTTTTATGAGCGCACAGAAAACTTATAATATCCGCTGTCCGAAATGCCGGCATGAACAGAAGGTGGAGCTTTACGAGTCGATTAATGTGGCTCAGCAGCCGGAACTGAAAACCGCACTGTTCGAAAATCGGCTGAACCGTGTTTTGTGCAATTCGTGCGAGGCATCGTTCCGCGTGGACAAGCCGCTGCTTTACCACGACCCGGGTCGCAATATTCTGATTCACTGGATGCCGGACACCGTCGTTTCGCGCGAAGATATTCTCGACGAGTTTGATAAGAGCATGGATGAGTTGCGCGCCGCACTGCCGCCAGACATCGAGCCGCCGCGCGTGCGGCTGGTTTTCACCCGCGCCGAGTTGGTCGAGCTGGTTTTCATCATCGAAGCGGGTATGGAAGAGCGGGTGGTGGAATACATCAAGTACACCATTCATATGCAGAACATGAAGCGCGTGCCGCCGGCGGAAAAACAGCTGCTGCTCAACGTGCAGGATTCAACCGCCGACGAACTGCTCTTCGCGGTTCAAA
>JBAXDG010000044.1:0-12230 GCA_037141075.1 Kiritimatiellales bacterium | reverse complement strand
GGGTGTCGGCGGCGGTGGTTTTGTCTTTGAGCAGTTCGAGATATTTGAGGCTGATAAAGAGGCGCGGGTAGGGGCTCTTATTTTGCGTGACCGTCCAGACGCCGTTTTTTTTGTCCACGCTGATTTCCGGAATGACGTATTCGGTTTTTTCGGCGGTGAAGTTTCGTCCGGGTTTCGGGTCGAGTTTGGCAATCGCGGCGGAGAGTTCTTTGACTTTTTCGGTCTGCAGGCGCATGGCGCGGGCGATCTGCTCGTACTGGTGGGCGCCGAGTTTGTCGAGGTGGTCGCGCACGAGAACGGCTTCGAGGGAGTCGCCTTTGCCCTGATGGCGGAGCTGAAGCAGGAGGCACTCTTTGAGGTCGCGCGCGCCGACGCCAACCGGATCAAAGCCCTGAATGACGGTGGTGATGCGGTCGAAGAGTTCCTCGGGAAATTCGGGGGTGGAATCGATGATGTTGTCAATATCGAGCTGGAGGTAGCCGTCGTCGTTAATACTGCCGATAAGAACCTCAGCGATGCTGCGTTCGCGGGCGTCGAGCCCGGCGAGAGACAGCTGTTCCAACAGGTGCTTTTGAAGCGATTCAGCGCCCTCAATAGAGTCCAGCATGAACTGACGTTGCTCATCGCTGGCCTGTGAGCGGAATTCGCGGTTACTGCGGAAGTCCGCATCCCACTCGGCGAGCTCGGTCAGTTCGCCGATTTCGCGCTCTTCGCGCAGCTCTTCTCGGGCGGCTTCCTCGAAATCGGTGGGCTGTTCGGTTTCAGGGGCGTCGCGTTCGAGGGTGGGGTTCTGATCCATTTCCTCGCGGATCATCGTTTGGAGGTCTAGAATAGGGGCCTGAAGGATTTTAAGGGACTGGAGCATCTGCGGGGTGAGCGACTGCTCCATCCGCTGTTCCTGAACGTGCCCTAGATACTGCTCTGCCATTTGGGTTTACAAACTCCCCATCCTATCTAACAATTGAAGGCTGATTAATAACACACAACGGCCTCGGCTGTAACCCCCAATTTAACCCTATGACCTTAAAACTTTGTGTACTGGCCAGCGGCAGTTCCGGCAACTGCACGTTTATCGGCACGGAAAAGACGCGCATTCTGATTGATGCGGGGCTTTCGGCCCGTAAAACGGCGGAACGGCTGGCGGATATCGGCGAACGGGTGGAGGATATCAATGCCATCTGCGTGAGCCATGAACACGGCGACCATATCGCGGGCATCCGGGTTCTCCAGAAAAACCACGGCATTCCGGTTTATGCCAACGCCGGGACGCTGGAAGGCATCGGCGGCGACATTAAAGGTGCCTGTTTCACCACCGGATCGCCGTTTTCTATCGGCGATTTTTCTATCCATCCCTTTCCGGTGCCGCATGACGCCAGCGATCCCGTTGGGTTTGTCTTCTCGGCGGCGGGGCGGAATATCGGCATTGCGACAGATATTGGAATGGTGACGAACGCGCTGCGCGAACGGCTTCGTAAATGTCATGCGGTGGTCATTGAAGCCAACCATGACGAGGTCCTTCTGCACGAGGCCGACCGGCCGTGGAGCCTTAAACAGCGCATCCGCGGCAATCAGGGGCACCTCTCTAACCGGGCTGCGGCGGCGCTGATGGCCGAAATCGCGGGCGACGGGTTGCAGCATCTTTTTCTTGCGCACCTGAGCGCGGATTGTAACAGTCCGCAGCACGCCCGCAGAACCTTTGAAACCCTGCTGGCGGAGGCGGGCCATACGCACGTTAATGTGTGGCTGACCGGCGCGGAGTGCGTCAGCGAGATATTGAAATTGGAAGGATGGAAGGATGGAATAGAGGAATGATGGAAGGGGCTGGTGGTGGGCAGCGGGTTTCCCGGAGGCTGTTTAAACCAATATCCCAACATTCCATCCTTCCATCATTCCGTTTCCTGAAAGGAAACTGGATTTATGCCAAACCGCTCAAACGAACGGCTGGAACAGAGATTACTTAAAGTGATCTCCAAGGAGACCCAGGGGAAGCGCGCCGCCTGCCTGCGCGGATTCCTGAAGTCGCTCTCCTGGATTTTCAGCGTAATCGTGCAGTTGCGTTTGCTGCTTTTCAGGCACCGCATCATCCGGGCCAGCACACTGGGCTGTCAGGTGATCAGTGTCGGCAACGTGACGGTTGGAGGAACCGGCAAGACCCCGATTGTGGAAACCTTCGCGCGTTCGCTGCAGCAGAAGGGGCGCAAGGTGGCGATTCTCAGCCGCGGCTACAAGAGCCGCAAGACGCCGCTGTGGGAAAAGATTCTGAAAAAAGAAAAACAGTTGCCGCGTGTCGTATCGGACGGCGAGCGGCTTCTGCTTAACTCGGATATGGCGGGCGATGAGCCGTACATGCTGGCGTCCAACCTGCCGGACGTGGTGGTGCTGGTGGATAAGGACCGCGTGAAGTCCGGCAAATATGCCATTCGTGAATTCGGCTGCGACACGCTGGTGCTCGACGACGGGTTCCAGTATCTCAAGCTACAGCACCGGCTCGACATCGTGCTGGTGGACTACACCAATCCGTTCGGCTACAACCGCGTACTGCCGCGCGGCCTGTTGCGGGAACCGATGCGCAATCTCAAGCGCGCCGGCTTCATTTTCATCACCAAATGCCCGCCGGAGGGCGCGCCGGAACTGAAAGCCAAACTGCGCGGACTCAATCCGCACGCGGAAATCTCCGAGTGCCGCCACAGTTCCAAATATCTGGAAAACCTCTACACCCGCGAACAGATAGGCCTCGACTTCCTGCAGGGTAAAAAAGTGGCGGCCGTTTCCGGGATTGCCGTGCCGGAAAGTTTTGAGAAAGGATTGCGCGGCCTCGGGGCGGAAATTGTTTACAGCGCGCAGTACGCCGACCATCACCGCTATACCCAGCAGGAGATTATCGAGACCATAAATCACGCGGTTGAGGCGGGTGCCGAAGTTATTATGACGACGGAGAAAGATGCGGTGCGCTTTCCGCTGATCGACCGCTGCGACCTGCCGGTCATCTATCTGCGGGTGGAGATCGAAATGCTCTCCGGCTCTGATGCGTTTAAGGAATGGATCGACCGCATTTGCTTTAAGTAAAACCTGAAGGCTGAGATCGACTGAAATGCTTGGAGCCTCAGCGCGTTCCGTGGTACAACCTAACCCCATGAAAAAACCTGATTTAAAAGTTTTCGAACTGTTCCGGATGTTTGCCCCCTATTTTGTTCTACTGAAGCCGGTGAAATGGCATTTTGTCGGCGCCCTTATTTTCGGGACAATTGCCGGCGCGGTCGGCGGATTCGGCTTCCCGTTTATGGCGTACAAAATTTTGCCGAAGGTGTTCGGATCAGCCCCGCCGACGGGCTGGATGCTGGCCGGAGTGGTAGCAATGCTTCCTTTAGCTTTTCTGGTGAAAGGAATCTGTCTGTTTTTCAATTCATATCTGGCTGCTTTCTGCGGCGCGCGAGTTCTGGTTCAGTTGCAGGAACGGCTGTACCGAAAACTTCAGGAGTTGCCTCTGGCCTTTTTTGGTAAGTCGCGGGTTGGGGATCTAATGGCAAGAGTCGGCGGCGATTCGGCAACTGTGCAGATCGTGGTGACCCAGTTTTCCAATGAATTGCTGAAACAACCGGTGGCCTTTGTCGGGGCGATGGGGGCTTTGATTTATATGGCCGTGCAGAAAAAAGAGATGCTTTTTATCCTTTTCGCGCTGGCCATCATTCCGCTCTGCGTGTTGCCGATCCGCCATGTAGGTAAACGGCTGCTGGCGCGTGCGCGTCAGTTGCAGGACAGTGCCGGGAACCTTTCCACGGCGTTAAATGAAAATTTCAGTGCGGCGCGTGAGGTGCGCGCGTTCAATCTTCAGGAGCGGGAAATCTCCCACTTTTCGGCACTGTTGGATCGAATGGCCGTTTATACGATCAAGACGGCTAAATATGGTAATCTGCTGGCTCCGACAATTGAATGGATTTCTGCGTGTGGAGTATCGGGCGCCATTTTTTATGTGGCGCGGGCCAAGATGGGTATTCAGGATATTATTCCGCTACTGACGGCGCTATACATGACCTATGACCCGATCAAAAAACTTGGTTCTATTCACAGGTTGATTAAAGTTGGCGAAGCCTCCGTAAAACGCATCGAATACATCCTTCATGCTGAAGACAGTGTTCCGGATGCAGGGAAACCGGTACCGTTTTTTTCGGAAAAGGTTAACGTCCAGTTTGAGAATGTAACGTTTGCTTACGCGGATGAGCCGGTGCTCAAAAACATTGATCTGATGATTCCTGCGGGATCGACTGTGGCGCTGGTCGGACCGAGCGGTGCGGGTAAATCCACCTTTGTGAATTTGATTCCGCGGTTTTACGATGTGAATGAAGGGCGTGTGCTGGTCGGCGGAACAGATGTCCGTTTGTATTGCAAAAATGATCTGCGCGCCCGGGTTTCGATTGTCTCGCAGGACACGGTGCTGTTCAACGACACCATTCGCAATAACATCCGGCTCGGACGGCAGGATGCGACGGATGAAGATGTCGAGGCTGCCGCCCGCCACGCCTTTGTCCATGATTTTGTGATGCAGTTCGAACAAGGTTACGACACGATGGTCGGCGAGCGCGGCGCGCGGCTTTCCGGCGGACAAAAACAGCGTATTGCCATTGCCCGGGCGTTTCTCAAGAACGCGCCGATCCTGATTATGGATGAAGCCACCTCATCGCTCGACTCCGAGAGTGAAGAGAAGGTGCAGCTGGCGCTGAATGAGCTGGTGCAGGGCAGAACCGTCATCCTGATCGCTCACCGCTTCAGCACGATCCGGATGGCCGATCAAATCATTGTCATGGAAGATGGCCGTACGCGTGCAACCGGATCCCATGCAGCGTTGTACGCCTCCGACGAACTCTACAAGAGCCTCTATGATAAGCAGTTTATTGAGTAGGGGCGGGCACTGAAAACGGGTTGTTTAGCCGAAAGAAAATCCATAAATGAAACGTGTTGTCCATATCATAGCCAGCAAGGGAATGGGGGGGATGGAGATCCATCTGATCACCCTGTGCAATGCGTTGGCAGGGCATCATCAGATAACGGTCGTGGCACCTTCCTGGATGTCGGGCCGGTTTGATGCGGCGATAACGGTTGTGCCATTTGATGGATTGCTGAAAAGCCGTTTCAATGTAATGACGATTGTTAAGTTGCATCAGTTGTTAACGAAGATAAAGCCGGATATTGTTCATGTGCATGGCAGTAAATCGGCATCGCTTGTGGCTATCCCCCTTTTATTCGATGCATTCACCCGTGTTGCAACGGTTCATGGCATAAAGAGGCAGATCGGCCTGTTCCGTCATTTCGATCATATCATCGCGGTCAGCGAGGCGGTCAAGAAGCAGATTTTATCAGATCCCCGGACGCGGATCGCCAGTTCAAAAGTGACCGTCATCCTGAATGGTGTCGCGTGTCGCTCGCGCGATGTCATTCTTTCACCCATCACTCATGTTCCTCCGATCGTCCTGGCAATCGGGCGTCTGGCGCGGGTCAAAGGGTTTGACGTACTCATCGAGGCGTGGACGCGTGTGAAGGACGCCCGGCTGCAGATTACAGGTGACGGACCTGAAAGAGAGCAGCTCGAAGCGTTGGTCAAGAAGCATAACCTTCAGGAGCGGGTGATGTTGCTCGGTCATCGGGCCGACATTCAGGATCTATTGACCCAAAGTGATTTGATGGTGATTTCCTCCCGCAGGGAGGGCATGCCGCTTGTTCTGGCTGAGGCGCTTCATGCAGAGTGTCCGGTCGTCTCCACGGCTGTTGGCGGGATGGTCGGGTTTCTGCCGGAGAGCGCCTTGACTCGTTCTGAAAATCCGGAGGCTTTGGCGGCCAAGATCAATGAAGCGCTTTCGGACCTGCCCGGCTATTCGAAACGCTTGGAGCCCCTATATCGTTTTGCGCGGACGGAGATGACCGTTGAAGCCATGGCCCGGAAAACAGCGAATGTCTATGAACAAGTAGTCGGATCCTCCTGCTGAGATTTTTCTAGAACTATGTTCATTGTTAATCACTGAAGAAACAACTTATGACAGTTTTCATATCTATCATAATTGCCTTGCTGGCGGCGTGTCTTATCGCGCTCTCCTGTCGGTACTATTTCCCGTTTCGGTTGCCGATTCAAGCCCGCTACCCTCGGGTTTTGCTTTATCATGCCTGTGACAAAACGGGGTTTTCCGATATGCCTCGGCGACTCAATACGCATCCGGAACTTCTCGAATGGCAATTGGTCTGGCTTAAGAAAAATGGGTATTCGTTTCTCACCGCCTCAGAACTCGTTTGTCGCGGATCGGTGAAAGACGATCTGAAACCCGTTTGCATCACCTTTGACGATGGGTTCGAGGACAATTACATCTATCTGCTTCCGTTACTCAAAAAACATCAAATCAAGATCACCTTGTTTGCGGCCCAACAAAGCGCCTTCCCTGGGAAGCCCATGTTGAGTGAATCGCAGATCAAGGAGATGTCGGATAGCGGTTTTGTCGAATTTGGCGGGCACACCCAGACCCATCTCAATCTCACGGCTGTGGAAACGGCTGTGGCGGAGGCCGAGATTCAGGCGAACAAACAATGGCTCGAAGCTCTGACGGGCAAACCTTGCGTCGCCTTTGCATATCCATTTGGGAAATATACGGAACGCGACATCCTGATCCTGAAAAGACTCGGCTTCACCTCGGCCTTCACCTGTGAAGGGGCAATTCGTCCTGTCAGTGATCCCTTCCAAATTCCGCGGCTTTATGTGAACGGGAAAATTAAGCTGCTTCAGTTTCCTCTTCTTTTGTCGCGGGGGAAGTTTCGGTTGTAAAGGGGTAAAAAGGCTCCAGTCATTACTCAAGGTAAAAAAGATGAAAATTGGAAGAATGCTAAAGAGTCTCTCGTTCAGGTTCAGGAAAGATATGTCGACGTTCAAGCGTCAGATGGCGGAAGGCGTCGCGTATCCCGTTCCGCTTGGGAAGATATATCCGATTCTGGACGATGCGAAGGCGGAAAGCGGGATCGGGGATAAGATCTATTTTTTTCAGGACTTGTATGTTGCCCAGGAAATTTTCAAGGCCGATCCGATCCGCCATGTTGATATCGGTTCGCGCGTGGATGGCATTATCGCCCATGTGGCATCCTTTCGTGAGATCGAGATGTTTGATATTCGTCCGTTAAGTTCGAAAATACAGAATGTCAAATTTACGAAATGTGATCTGATGGGTGAGTTAAGCCCCGATTTGCTCGATTGTACCGATTCGTTGTCCTGTCTTCATGCGATCGAGCATTTTGGATTGGGACGCTACGGCGATCCGATTGATGTGAACGGGCATTTGGCAGGTTTTGAAAATTTATCCAAAATGGTGAAGGCAGGAGGAACTTTCTATTTCTCTGTGCCGCTGGGTCCGCTCCGGGTGGAGTTTAACGCCCATCGCGTTTTTTCAATGGAGTATCTCCTTAAAATGGTGCGAGGAAAATTTGAAATCAAAAAGTTCTCTTATGTTTCCGACAAGGGGGAGCTGCATGTTGAGGTTCCCTTTGATGGCGAGGATGCAAAGCGGAATTTTAATTGCAAATACGGTTGCGCTATTTTCACGTTGGTTAAACAATGATTAAAACGGTTACCCCCCAGCATTGGACACGGAGGAACGGATGAATATTTTAAAGAAGGCTCTTTGCAGGCGAAACGCAGAAAACTTCAGAGAACAGATGCTTCGCTTATCAACGCTTCCCAGCGCGACATTTGTTAAAATCGGGGCAAATGATGGCATAACAAATGATCCTTGTTCCGATTTGCTGCTTGCCGGCACAAATTGGAAAGGGGTGCTGGTTGAACCCGTTCCGTTTTGTTGTGAACGGCTCAAGAAAAATTTTTGTGACAGATCGCGATTTGTAATTGAGCAGGTTGCCGTTGGCGCAACGGTCGGGGAGCGTCCGTTTTACTATGTCGATCAATCTGCAATTAACAGCATCCCTTCTTTGCCCGAATGGTATGACCAGCTTGGTTCATTTAGCAAAGGCCACATTTTAAAGCATTTCGGATCAAAGATTGAGCCATTCATCGTTGAGGCTAAGGTAGAAATCCTTACCTTGTCAGACATTTTTGGCAGAAACAACATAGGTGAAATACATCTCATTCATATCGATACAGAGGGATATGATTTCGAAATTCTAAAAACACTGGATTTTACAAAATATCGCCCTCTAATCATCCATATTGAGCACAAGCATTTGAGTGGTGTGGACAAGAAAGAGATGGTTCGTTTGCTTCGCAGGAATGGGTACTCTATCCGGAATTGCGGTGAAGATTACTATGCGTTGAATAAGGCAGGCAGCAAAATGATCTGACCATCTGGATACACGACAGATTAATTTCGGAGAATGAGTCAATGGATAAAGCAGACGTTTTGCGCAATGAAATTCTAGAGAAGGTTAAAGAATTTTATAGTGTCGCTCACGACAAGACCGGAGAGGAATTTATTCCCGGGAAGTCCCGCGTCAATTATGCCGGACGGGTTTTTGATGAACAGGAATTAGTTAATCTGGTCGATTCTTCGTTGGAATTCTGGCTGACCTATGGCCGTTATTCCCGCGAATTTGAAACGAAGCTGTCTGAATATCTCGGGATGAACTGGTCGCTGCTGGTCAATTCCGGATCTTCCGCGAATTTACTGGCCTTCATGGCGCTGACCTCTCCGTTGCTTAAAGATCGAAAAATCAATCGTGGCGATGAAGTAATTACCGTGGCCGCTGGATTCCCGACCACCGTTGCGCCGATTGTCCAGTATGGAGCTGTTCCGGTGTTTGTTGATGTGGAACTCGAAACCGCAAATATTGACGTCAGCCAATTGGAGGCCGCTCTTTCACAAAAAACCAAAGCGGTTATGCTGGCACATACGCTGGGGAACCCGTTTGATGTCAAAGCGATGAAGGCATTTTGCGACAAGCACAGGCTTTGGCTGATTGAAGACAACTGCGATGCTTTGGGAAGCCGGGTGGACGGTCAACTGACCGGAACCTTCGGGGATATCGGAACGTCCAGCTTTTATCCGCCGCACCACATGACGATGGGCGAGGGCGGGGCAGTGTATACGAACAATCCGCTATTAAAAAAAATCATGCGTTCTATTCGTGACTGGGGACGTGATTGCTGGTGCGATAGCGGGGTGGATGATACCTGTGGATGCCGTTTTAATGGGCAGTTCGGAACCTTGCCAGAGGGGTATGATCACAAAAGTGTCTGTAGTCACTTCGGATATAACTTGAAAGTTACCGATATGCAGGCGGCTATCGGCTGTGCACAGCTCAAAAAATTTCCGTCTTTTGTGGAAAAACGGAAAGAGAACTTCCGGGTTCTGTACAACGGATTGAAGGATACAGATCAGTTGCAACTGTTCAAAACAGTTGACGGTGCGGATCCTTCCTGGTTTGGATTTTTGATTACGCTAACCGACAGCGCATCTTTCACCCGGAACGAGATAGTCGGATATCTCGAAAGCAAAAATATCCAAACCCGCACCCTTTTCGCCGGCAATTTGACCCGTCATCCTTGCTATGACGAACTGAAAGAGGGCGTGGATTATCGTATTATTGGTGATTTGAAAAATACAGACAAGATCATGAACGACAGCTTTTGGGTAGGTCTCTATCCGGGAATGGGACAGGAAAAACTTCAATACATGATCCAATCGATCAATCACTTTTGTAAAAGATAATTAGATGTCACTTGCTCGGTCTCGGTGTGGAAGCTGAGCTTATCCGTGTGGATGATTGGGAATAAAGGAGCCGTATGAAGGCCTCAGATTACATCGCGGATGTTTTGCATGCGAAGGGTGTTCCGTTAGTCTTTGAAATGATCGGCGGAATGATCACGCACATCATCGACTCCATTGAGCAAAAGGGACGCATAAAGATCATCAGCATGCATCATGAACAGGCGGCTGGATTCGCGGCAGAAGCTACAGGACGCATGAGCGGAATTCCGGGAGTGGCACTAGCGACCAGCGGGCCGGGAGCGACCAATCTGGTAACCGCTATCGGCAGTTGTTTCTTTGATTCGGTGCCGACGGTATTCATTACCGGACAGGTCAACACGACCGAGCTTTCAGGTGACAAAACGATTCGCCAGCAGGGGTTTCAGGAAACGGATATTGTCTCAATCGTTAAGCCGATTACAAAAGCGGCATGGCTGGTGAGAACGGCAGAGGAGTTGCCTTTTATTTTAGACGAAGCGTTCCGGATCGCATGTGACGGACGACCCGGCCCAGTCCTGATTGATATTCCCATGGATGTACAGCGCATGGAGGTGAAGCCGGTAGAGTCGAATTCCGTCAAAAAAACAAAGGCTGTTTGTGATGACATTTGCGATTTTGCCGAACGGGTATTGGATGCCTTAGCGGCGGCAGAAAGACCGCTTTTGATTTCTGGCGGAGGCATCCGCTCCGCCGGTGTGGCCGCACAATTTCGGGAAATGGCCGAGTTATTAAATATTCCGATGATTTACTCGCTGATGGGTTTGGATGTGCTCCCTTCGGGGCATCCATTAAGAGTCGGAATGTTTGGCACGTATGGTAACCGGTGGGCTAATCAGGCGGTAATGGAAAGCGATTTTCTGTTGGTGACAGGTAGTCGGCTGGATGTTCGTCAGACGGGCGCTGATGTGGACGGATTTAAAGGGAACCGCCGGATTTTTCATGTGGACTGTGAGCCGGGGCAGCTTAATAACCGAGTCACTGGCTGTGACGTATGCGTTGCCGGATTATCTGATTTTATCGATGCCATGCTTTCAGTCGCCGCCGATGAGCAGCGCTGTAAATGGGAGGCATGGGAAGCCTGGATTGCCGGCAAAAAGCGTCTTGCGCCGGACACGGCGGAACTTAAGGGATGTAAAGGCATTAACCCCAATCTGTTTATCCATGAGCTGTCCGTAGCATCTGCGAAAGCGTCGGCAATTTTGGCTGATGTCGGAAAAAACCAAATGTGGGTTGCTCAGTCAGTTGAGTTGCATGAAGGTCAGCGGTTTCTGGTGTCAGGAGGAATGGGCTCTATGGGCTTTGCGTTGCCTGCTGCCATCGGAGCGGCCCTGTCTTCCGGAAAACCGGTGGTGATGGTGGCGGGCGACGGAGGAATGCAGTGTAATATTCAGGAACTGGAAACCATTTTTTTACATAAGATTCCGGTCAAGATGGTGGTTTTTAACAACAACAGTCTAGGTATGGTCGGGCAGTTTCAGGAGGAATATTTTGAATCGCGAATGCGTTCAACCATTTGGGGCTACAGTGCGCCCGACTTTGAGGGCATTGCCAATGCCTACCGGATCCCCGCAAAAACAATTCGATGTCCAGAAGAGGTGGCGGCTGCGGTTCGGTGGCTTTGGAGCAATCCGGACGCGCCCGCGCTGCTGAATGTGATGATTGATGTGGACACAAAGGTTTTTCCTAAAACAACCTTTGGGAAGCCTCTCAATGAAATGGAACCCTATCTTGATCAAGTCCGATGAATACACTTCATCAAAAACGGATTTTCCTGACTGGAGGAACCGGTCTGTTCGGTAAATGGTTGCTCGACCGTTTCCAAGGTTTGGAAGCGGAAGTTGTGGTGCTCAGCCGCGCCCCGGATCAATTCCTTAGGCAGTTTCCAATGTTTGGCAAAAATCCAAACGTTACGTTTGTTCGAGGTGATGTCCGCGACTTTGAATTTCCTGCCGGTCAGTTTGATTATGTAATTCATGCGGCGACCGAAGCCAGTGAGAAGCTGGAAAGGGAAAATCCGGCCGAAATGTATTTCGTGATTGTTGATGGAACCCGGCGGGTGATTGAATTTTCAAAACAAGCTGGCATTAAACGCCTTCTTTACGTCAGCTCTGGAGCGGTTTATGGCGTCCAGCCGCCGGAACTGTCATATGTTCCGGAAACGTTCCCCTGCAATCCGGTTACGGCTTACGGGAAAGGCAAACTGAAGGCGGAACAGCTGTGTCTCGAAAGCGGCCTCGAAACGGTCATCGCCCGGCCGTTTGCTTTTGTGGGGCCGTGGCTTCCGCTGGATGCGCACTTTGCCATTGGTAACTTTATCGGCAACTGTCTACGGAACGAACCGATTGAAATAAAAGGCGATGGCACTCCGATGCGTTCCTATATGTACGGCTCTGATCTGGCAGAGTGGCTTTTGACGATTTTGCTGAAAGGTCATTCTGGTGAGGCCTACAACGTGGGATCAGAAGAGGCGATCTCTATTTCTGATCTGGCTCAGCTCATTCG
>JBAXDG010000043.1:0-12896 GCA_037141075.1 Kiritimatiellales bacterium | reverse complement strand
AAAAAGCGGCTCTTATGGTTCCTATGGATGAGGCAATGAATAACGAAACACGCACCGGCGTGGTGGCGGTGGTCGGACGGACGAATGTCGGCAAGTCGACCCTGCTCAACGCGCTGGTCGGCGAAAAGGTGAGCATTGTCAGCGACACCGTGCAGACCACGCGCAATATCATCCGCGCCATTTTGACGGAACCGCGCGGGCAGATTGTTTTCCTCGATACCCCCGGCGTGCATAAGGCGATGGGCGAGCTGGGTAAAAACCTCAACAAAATGGCGCGCTCATCAGTGAATGGCGCGGACGCCGTTTTGCTGGTACTGGACGCCTCTTCCAAACCTTGGCAGGAGGACGACGGCTGGATGCGCCGCCTCGCTACCGAAGCAACGCCCTGTTTGATTCTTCTCAATAAAACCGACCTAGGCACCTCGTTTGTCGAAACCTACAAAACGCTTTGGAAAGAGATCGCGGCGGAGAAAAATTCTGTGGTGAAGCCGGTCTGGATTGAAGGCTCGGCGCTGAAAGGCGGCGGACTGCCGGAGCTGACCGCCTCGTTGTTTGCCATGGTTCCTGAAGGCCCGCCGCTTTTCCCCGAAGATATTCTGACGGACTATCCGCGCAAGCTCAACATGGCCGATGTGATCCGCGAAAAACTTTTCGAGCGCCTGCACGACGAACTGCCACACTGCGTCGCCGTCTGGGTTGAGACGATTACCGAAGGCGAAACCGAGTGGAAGGTCGATGCCGACATCTACATTGAGCGCCATTCCCAGAAGGGCATTGTGATCGGCGAAAAAGGCCGCCTGCTCAAGTCAGTCAAACATCACGCCGAAAAAGAACTGGCGGAAATGTACGGCCTGCCCGTCCGGCTGAGTCTCTGGGTGAAAGTTGAAAAGGACTGGCGGAAGAATTTCTGGATTCTGCGCAAACTCGGCTACGCATAAAAAACCGCCCCGAACTAATGGGGCGGTTTTTGAGCGAGTCTGGGAATCTTATTTTCCGAACAGTCCGCCGAGACCTTTCTTGACCGAATCCACCGCGCCTTTAGCGGCATCGGTCGCTCCCTTGGCGGCGTCGGTTGCGGCACCGCCGGCACCCTTGAGCGCGTCACCGGCAATGTTGCCAGTCGAAGCCACGGCGTCCACCACGGCTTTGCTGATGGAATTGAACACTTCGGAAATAACTTCCGCCGGGTTGGCCCCGCCGGAACTCTTACCGATGTCTTTCATTTTGATGTCCGGCAACGGGAGGGTGAATTTTTTTCCGCCCAGCGCAGTAATCGTCACATGAACTTTGGCTCCGTTGAGCTGGAAGTCTTCAATGATTACTTTTTTAGCGGCACCTTTTTTCTTTTCCGGAGCGGCTTCGGTTTTCGGAGCGGCGGCGCCTTTTGGAGCCAGATTTTCCTGGAGTGTACTCAGGTTGCTGGATTTGAGACCTTTTTCGTAGGTGATCTGCGGGGCATCGATCAAAATCTCTTTAATCACAATCGCATCGGAGAACAGAGAAGACATTTTGATGTTCAGTTTGAAGTCGTTCAATTCCATGGCGCTCAGCGTGTTGAATCCTGAGGGATTGCCGATCACAAGGCCTTTCATGCGCACGATTCCGAGGAACGGCTGGACAATGACTGTTTTCACATGAACCGGCACTCCGGCCAGCTTAGGTCCGGCAGTGTTTATGCCCGCTTTGACGATCTGTCCGAGGGAAAGCATTAAAACAAGCCACAGAACCAGAATAGCCGCACCCGTAATCAGCAGAATTTTTTTACCTTTTCTCATACAAACACCCTTTCTTTGCTAACGGCATTTTGAAGTTCTTTGTGCGGGCGGGCAAGCGCGAACTCCGGACAAAACAAAAGGCCGCATCCGGAATCCGGTGCGGCCTGTCAGTAGAAATCGAGACGGCTACCTAGCTTCGCTCTGGTCTTTGAAATAAACGACTTCGTCGTTGATGGCGAATATCTTGGCGTTGGCGAACACCTTGTGTTTTTTACGGGCCTTCTCGCACTTGATCATCGCATTTGTAGTCGCTTCTTCCAGCGTGGCGCGGCTGTCATCATAGCCGAAAGCCCAATTCGGCTCACGGGCAATACCTAATGGCACCGGATTAACGGCGACGACCATCACCTTCTGTCCAGGCATTTCCTTATAGCGCAGGAAAACCGGGCTGAATGCATCTGGCGGTGCGTAACAGGTTTCATAAGGTTCGGACGTGCAACCGTAAAGCGTCGCCAGCACCGCAGACAGAAGGGCAAACTTAATGAATGTTTTCATGGATTTTTCCCGTTGAGTTGACGTTCGAATCAAAACGTAAAACAGCGCCGGAGTCAATTACAAAGCCCATCCAGGGACGGTTCAAGAGCTTCCGTTCGATATCTTTTACTGCTTTTCGATCACAGCGGCCCCGAAGGTGAAGCCGCCGCCGAAAGCGGTGAGTCCGACGAGCGCGCCTTTTTTCATTTGCGGCATCAGTTCAGCCATCGCGAACGGAATGGTGTTCGACGAGGTGTTGGCATACTTGCGGATATGGTTGAACATCTTTTCCGGCGGGCAGTGGATGGTTTTGCGGATCGCCTCGATAATCCGTTCGTTGGCCTGGTGCGGCACGATCATGTCGAGCGCATCTACGCCAATGCCGCGCATTTCGCAGGCTTCGGCCAGCATGTCGATCATCTTGCGTACGGCCAGTTTAAAGACGGTAAGCCCTTCCATTTCGATGACCTGACCGCTGCCCATGTGGGGGACATAAAGCACTTTCTGATCAACGCCGGCGGCGGAAAGGACGGGGCGGTTGACGAGCACATTGACGTTGCCGCCGCGCGGTTCGCAGGAAAGCAGCGAAGCGGTCGCGGCGTCGCCGAAGAGCGCCAGCGTCTTCTGGTCTTCGTGATTGACCATCGGAGAAAGAGTTTCGGCTGTGATGACGATGACTTTCTTCGACGGATCGTCGCGCAGAATATCGCAGGCGTTTTGCAGAGCGTACATGTAACCGGAGCAGGCGGCGCTGATGTCGTGCGCCTGCATCTGAACTTCGCCCTTTTCGGGGCTGAGTTCTTTGAGAACGCGGCAGGCGAGCGACGGCGTCATCGCCAGCGGCGTGCCGGTTGAACAGACGATCGCGTCGATATCGGCAATCGTCAGCTTTTCCATCTCAAGCAGGTCGCGCACCGCTTTGACGGCCAGCGTTTCGACATTTTCGTCGCCGGTGATCCAGTAGCGGTTTTCGCAGCCGGTGCGCGAACGGATGGCTTCGGAATCCCACTCGCCATGCCCTACCAGTAATTCCTCGTTGGTGATGTGGCGCGATGCAAGCACGGTGGCGATGGAGGAAATTAAAATAGGTTTCGTTTCGACAGTTGCTGTCTTTCCAACCCTCGGAACACCGGCACTCCGTTTTTCGAGGATTGGCGTGCCGGGATCGTCTTTGGTGACCGGCTTTTTAATCAGATCGGTTTCTGCGGTGGCGATGCGCGCCAGCGGCGTGCCGACGTCGACGGAATCGCCTTCAGCGAGGAAAAGTTCTTCGACCGTGCCGCTGACCGGCGAAGAGATTTCCATGGTCGCCTTATCGGCTTCGACGGAAGCGAGCAGTTCACCCGCTTTAACAGCCTGTCCGGTTTTAACGTGCAGTTCGGTGACCTTAACGGTTTTGTCGGACGGGCTGGAGCCGATGGCGTTGACAGTGACGGAGCCTTCGGCTTCTTCAACCGGCTTTTGCCATGTCAGCGAGTAGCCAAGCAGTTCGGCGGCTTTGCCGAGCACGGTGCGGAACGAAGGCAGCACTTGAATCTGCGTTTCAAAGAGATAAGGAATGTAGGTGTCGTGCCGTGTGACGCGCGCCATCTGCACCGGTACATTCGCTTTTTCGGCCACGGTCGCCAGCACTTCGCCGCCGAACCCGCAGGTATGGTTGTCTTCATGGACGACCAGCAGTCTACCGGTTTTCTGCGCGGAGGCGATGACGGCTTCCTGATCCCACGGGACGAGCGAGCGCAGATCAATCACTTCAACAGATGCGCCAGCGGTCTGGAGCGCTTCAGCCGTTTTTTCGCAGAGCGGCATCGTGCTGCCCCAGCTTACAATCGTCAGGTCTTTACCGGGTCGGGTGACGCGTGCTTTACCGATCGGCACAAACTGCTTCGCCGCATCGGCGGCGGCGGTGACAGAGCGGTCGTTGATCAGATTTTTCGGGAAAAGAAATACGGTCGGCCGTCCGGATTCAAAAGCGGCGTTGAGCAGTCCGGCTGCATCCGGCGCGGTGGACGGCATAAAGACATCGAGGCCGGGAATGTGCGCGAACGTGGCGTCGAACGTTTGCGCATGGTACGGGCCGAGGCCGGGACGGTAAGCTCCGCAAATCGCCATCAAGATGACCGGGCATTCCCACTGTCCGTTGGTGCGCCAGTAAATCGCGCCGAGTTCGGCGGCGATCTGATTGAAAGCGGGCAGCATGAAATCGGCGAACTGAATGCAGGCGACCGGTTTTTTGCCAACCATCGCCTGGCCGATCGCCGCGCCGACAATGGTGGATTCGCTGAGCGGCGCATTGATAACTTGTCCGGGAAAGGCGGTGCTCAGTCCGCGCGTCAGGCCGAACACATCACCTTTCGGGTCTTCGATGTCTTCGCCGTAGAGATAAACATTCGCGTCGGCACCGAGGCGGGCGCGGAATACTTCGCGCATCGCTTCGAGCATGGTGAGTGCGTCGCCGTCGGTGCGCTTTTCGCTTTTCGCGTCGGTGAGTTTCGCCGGAAGCGGCTTTTTGGCGGCGAGTTCGACTTTGGCATTCGGCGCTTTACGGGCGGCGGCGAAGGCCGCTTCGAGCTCCTGATTGACCTCGTGCTCAATCGCTTTGAGCTGCGTTTCGGGAATTCCGGCGGCGATCAGCCGTTTGGCCAGAATCAAAATCGGGTCGGAGTTTTCGCGCATGTCGCGGATGTCGTCCGCCGAGCGGTAGAGTGTATGGTCGTCGGCGTTGGTGTGGCTGGTCAGCCGCTCGACATCGACAACAACGATCTGCGGGCCGCGGGTTTTCCGAACCTTGGAAACCGCCTCGCCGAAAATCCGGTACGTTTCGACGGCGTCGGTGCCGTCGGCGCGCAGAATTGGCAGGCCGTAAAATTCTTTGGCGTCGCCGGCCGGCAGGGAATAGAAAGTGCGGCCATTAGACTTTGTGGAAAGCGCGTAACGGTTGTTCTGAACGACGAAAAGGATCGGAAGTTGCGAGCGGACTGCTTCGGCCACCGCTTCAAGAAATTCGCCTTCCTGCGAGCCGCCGTCGCCGATACCGCAGTAGATGATATCGTTGCCGTCCTTGATGGCTTGCGCCACACCGACCGCTTGCAGCGCGTTACTGCCGACACCGGTCGGGGCTCCAAGCAGGTTTAATTTCCGGTTGCAGGGAAATCCGGGCATGTTGCGGCCTTCGGTCGGCGAGCCGGTTTTGCCGAGCAGGTCGAGCAGTAGGTCTTTCTGGGTCACGCCGCGGGCAAGTGTCAGCGCACGGTCGCGGTAGTGGCAGTGGAGCCAGTCGGTTGGCGTCAAATGAGGTGCCAGCGCCGCCATGACCTCGTGGCCGGAGGAGGGAACGTAGAAAAACGCCTCGCCACGCTGGGCGGCATCTTCCTGAACGACATCGGCCTTGCGCGATGCGAGCATGTGACGGTAAAGGCCGGTAAAAAGTTTGGTATCGAGTTTGCCCATGTGTTCCGAAGTTCGTTAAGTGGTGCGGCCATAGTAGGTTGCCACTCCGGTCAGGTCGAATAAATTTTGCCGTTCCTTCATAGTTTTACCGCCCTGGGCGGCAGAAGTTCCAAGGTTTGGAAACTCACCCGGCAGAAGGCTTGTTTAATGATGGAATTTTGTCTAACATGCGGAATCTAGTTCGGTACACCATTATGAAGAAAACCCTGATTTTTCTGACCGTTCTTCTGTCGGCGGTTTCCGCCTTTTCGGTCGAATACTACGTCGACGCCTCGCGTCCGGATGATTCCGGTGACGGCGCAAGCTGGACGGATGCCAAGCAAAGCATTCAGGCGGCTTTAGATGTCGCGGCGAACGGCGACACGGTCTGGGTCACCAATGGGGCTTACTTCACCGGAAGCGGTTGCGGAAGCACGAACGCCGATGACCTGAGCGGAGCTTATCCCGCACGAGTATGTATCACCAACGCGGTGACGGTTCGAAGCGTTAACGGGGCTGGCGAAACGATCATTCTGGGAAGTTCCTATGGCTGGGATGAGTCTACAAATTATTACCTTGGCGCCCGGTGCGCTTATCTTGCGCCGGGAGCGACTCTGGAAGGGTTCACGCTCACCGGAGCTTATCTTGAGAGCACCCGAGGTGCGGGGGTTTATTTTCAGGGCGGCGGAACTCTGAACCATTGCGTCGTGAGTGGTAACTCCACGGACAAGTCCGGTGGCGGGATTTATTGCAATGGCACCGGCACGTTGAACAACTGCACGGTGGCCGCAAACTCTACGGTGGGCATGGGCGGCGGCGCGTATTTAAACGGCGGAACGATGAACAACTGCCTCATCAGCGAAAATTCTGTGTCTGTTTCGGATACGAATAATTTTAGCGTTGCCGGTGTGGCGATGGGTCTGGGGAGTGTGTTGAATAACTGTACGGTGGTCGGAAATTGGGCCGACAATTACTATAGTGTCGGCGGCGTCTATTTCGATGCCGGCGGCACAGTGAATAACTGCATCGTTTGGGGTAATCGGATCAATACTCTTTGGTATGGTGGCGACGGAGTGGTGTCGAATATCGGCGGTTCCGGGGGCGTCGTCCGGTATACATGCTCTTTCGGCGGGGTTACACCCGGAGTGAGCGGCTGCATAACAAATAATCCGCTGTTTGAGGATGCCGGTTATCGGCTGAGTATCGGGTCGCCCTGTATTGATGCCGGCACAAATGGCTGTGTGAACGGCTCAACCGATCTGGACGGCAGCCCGCGTATCATTAACGGACGGGTGGATATGGGCGCATATGAAGCGACAACGTACTACACCCTGACGGTCAGCAACGGAACCGGTAGCGGAATGTACACTAATGGAGCGCAGGTGGCGATTGCGGCGAATGCGCCTGCGACCGGAAAGGCCTTCAGCCGGTGGATCGGTGATACCCAGGTTGTGGATAACGTCACTTACACGAACGCTCTGGTCACCATATCGACCAATGCGGTCAGCTTGACCGCAACGTACACAAATCTCTCCGGCTGGTACATCTTGACGGTCAGCAACGGCATCGGCGGCGGAACATATACCAACGGAGCGCGGGTGATGATCTCGGCGGCCGCCCCGGGTGGAACGGCCTTTGATCGGTGGGGCGGCGATACTCAGTGTGTGGCCGGAGTTTTTTCTTTGAGTACCCTGGTGACTATGCCGGCACAGAACACCGCCCTGACCGCAACCTGTGTGAATGCCTCGAATGGCATCGTGCATATTGGCTGGAGCGCTATGGCGGGTTTTTACTTCAGCGCGGATCCCAACACCGGGATTCTTGCTCCTGTCGGCTCTGGTAAATCAACGATTGCGCAGCTGATGTACAGTCCGGACAATGTGAAAGACAGCATTTTAGCCGGCAGCAAGGCGGGTGCTGTGAACGACGTGGTGTGGGATACGATTGTTGTCACCAATGAATGGGCCGACTTTTCTCGTTCTACCAAACGGGCGTGGACTAACGGCTATGCATATGCGCTGATATTTCAGGATAATAACGTACAATCGGGCGACTGGTATTACTCCACCCCGTTGTTGACTTTGACAAATATCCCTCCGGATACGTTTCCTCAATTGATAGATATGAACACGGATCCTATATACGGCGATCCCATTAATGGATCATATGGCCGTCAGGTTGTTGCGCAAATCGTTCTGACGGGCAGCGCGGGAGCCCACGGTACAGTTTCTCCGGCGAACGCAATCGTATTGTCTGGCGGCAGTGCCAACTTCGTGATCACGGCGGGCAATTACTACCGGATCGCAACGCTGACCCAAAATGGAACGAACGTGCCGGGCCTGATTTTCAATAACGGCAGCACGGCCACCAACTTCATTTGGAGCAACGTGCAGACCTCAGGTGTATTGGCCGCGACCTTCACGGCGCAGGTGGTTACCAACCCCGCGACGTCTGGCGCGAACGTGCCGTACGAGTGGCTGGCGGGATGCGGTCTCACCAATTATGAAGCCGATTCTGCCCTCGATCCGGACTCTGACGGTCTGAAGACTTGGCAGGAATACATCGTCGGAACCAACCCAACCAATGCAACCTCCGTCCTCAAGGCGACCCAGAACAGCCGCAACACGATCAGCTGGAACACGGTGTCCGGGCGCGTTTATTCCGTCTATTTTTCCACCAACCTGATGAACAGTTTTCAACCTTTGGCGACCAATATTCCGTGGACGACGGGCGCTTTCACCGACACCGTTTACAACGCACAGCGACAGCTTTTCTATAAGGTTAATGTCCAACTGGCGCCATAGAACGTAATTTTCTTGCGGCTACGCTTTCCCAACCATTGGAAACCTGCGTCTAATTCTGCATATGGCTGAGGCAAAACAATTTTTACCAATGAGCCGCGCGGAAATGAAGGCGCGCGGCTGGGACGAGCTGGACGTGCTGATTATTACCGGCGACGCCTATATCGACCATCCGGCGTTCGGCGCGGCGGTGATCGGCCGCGTGCTGGAGGCCGACGGCTGGCGGGTCGGCATTATCGCCCAGCCGGACTGGACGAAACCGGAGTCGCTGACCGTGATGGGCCGTCCGCGCCTGTTTTGCGGAATCACGGCGGGCAATCTCGATTCGATGCTTTCGCACTACACCGCCGCGCGGCGTAAACGCAAAGATGACTCCTACACACCGGGCGGCGCGGTTGGTAAACGTCCGAATTTGGCGGGCATGGTTTATACGCAACTGGCGAAAAAAGCCTTTCCGGGCGTGGTGACGGTGCTCGGCGGTATCGAAGCGAGCCTGCGGCGCACGGCGCATTACGATTACTGGCAGGATAAACTGCGTCCGTCGATCTTGCAGGATTCGAAGGCCGATTTGCTGGTGTACGGCATGGGCGAACGGGCGATCCGCGAAATCTCCCGCCGGATTGATCAAATGCGGAAGAACCCACCCCGCCCTGCGGGCACCCCTCCGGAGGAGGGGAATTTAAACGATCCCCTCCGCCGGAGGGGTGGCCGGAGCGAAACGACGGACGGGGTGGGTAATTTCGACTTGAGCGCAATCCCCGGAACAGCGCGGCTACTTGGCGGTAAAGAGTCGGCGGAGCACGTTTTTTCGAACTGCGTCAAACTGCCGTCGTTTGAAGAATGCCAGGCGGACAAGAAGGCGGTGCTGGAACTGACGCGGCTGACGGAGCGCGAGCAGAATCCGTTTACCGGAAAGCCGCTGGTGCAGTTTCATGGCGCGCGTGCCGTACTGATCGAGCCGCCGGCGAAGCCGCTGACATCGGCGGAAATGGATCGCGTTTATGAACTGCCGTATATGCGTCTGCCGCATCCTTCTTATAAGGAGCCGGTTCCAGCGTTCACGATGATCAAAGAATCGGTAACGGTGGTGCGCGGTTGCGGCGGCGGTTGCGCTTTCTGCGGACTGGGATTGCATCAAGGCCGTTTTCTGACGAGCCGGTCAGAGGATTCCGTGGTGCGCGAGGTGAAGACGATGGCTGCGATGTCATCGTTTTCCGGCACGATCACCGATCTCGGCGGGCCGACGGCGAATCTGTACGGCTGCGCCAATGGCGTTTGTGAAGCGTGTAAAGTCTGCCGCCGGGCGAGCTGTCTTTATCCGAAAATCTGTCCGAACCTTGAACTGGACGCAGAATCGGCAATTCATTTGATGAAGCGCGTCCGCGAGCTGGCGAAGGTGAAGCATGTTTTTATTCAGTCGGGTATCCGGATGGATGTGGCGCTGAGGAATCCGAAATATATCCGCGAGCTGGCGAAGCATCATGTCTCGGGCCATCTGAAGGTGGCACCGGAGCATATGCACCCGAATGTGCTGAAAAAAATGCGCAAGCCGGGGCCGGAGACGTTCTGCGAATTCCAGAAGGCGTTTGAAGAGGAAAACCGCGCGGCGGGCAAGAAGCAGTATCTGGTGCCATACTTTATCTCGAATTTCCCCGGCTCGACGGAGGGCGAGATGAAAGCGGTCGAAAAATTTGTGCGCGAAGAGGAGTGGAAGCTTCAGCAGGTGCAGGATTTTATTCCGTTGCCGATGACGCCTGCTGCGGCCGTTTATTATACCGGCCTCGACTACGAAAACGGCGAACCGGTTCCGGTGGTGCGTGGACTGGCTGAACGCCGGACGCAGATGAAGCAGCTTCGCCCGCACACAAAACGCGGTCCTTCAAAGCGTTAGCGCTTCCAAACCGTGGAAGAATGCGGTAGAAGCAAGGCGATTCTTATGAGTAAAGCCAATGTCAGTATGATTTGCGATATCGCAGAGCTGTCGTCTCTTTTCGAAAAGAGCAGCAGCCTTGACGATTTTCTGCAGTCCGCCGTGAGCGTAGTCGCCTGGCATATGCAGGCCGCTGTTTGCTCAATCTATATCTATGACGATAAAGAGAGTCTGCTCACGTTGCGCGCTACGCAGGGGCTGAGTCCGTTTGCCGTCGGGAAGGTTCAGTTGCGGCTGGGACAGGGGTTGACCGGCCTGGCACTTAAAGAGTTACGGGCGATCCGAGAAGGTCGCGGAGCAATCAGTCCGAAGTTTCAGCCGGTTAAGGGGATTAACGAAGAGCGTTACGAAGCCTTTCTGGCGGTGCCGATCCGGCGCGGTCTGACGCGCGTCGGCGTGCTGGTGGTGCAGGATACCCAGCCGGATTATTTTGACGAAAAGGATGAGCAGGCGCTCAAGGCGATTGCCGCCCAGCTGGCCACAGTGATTGAAAACGCCAACCTGCTGCTGACACTGCGTCGGCAGGATGCGCCTGTGAAAGCGGATGCCCGTGCGACGCCGAAAATGATCAAGGGGCGTCCTGCCAGCGGCGGTGTGGCGCAGGGGCGGACGACGGTTCTTATTTCCGGACGCGGCGGCAGTTTCAGACTGCCGGACGGCTTCCCGAAGAATCTAACCGTGCACGATTTCGACCGCGCGCTGGAACAGACCGAGCAGCAGCTCAAGGATCTTCAGCGGCGCGCCGATGAAGAACTTTCCGATGTGGCCCAGCTGATTTTTAACGCGCACCTGCTGATTCTGGCCGACGATGAGTTTTCCGGCGAAATCCGGCGGCGTATTGAGGCGGGCACCCCGCCGGCAGAAGCTCTGGTGACGTTGGTAAACACGTATATTGAAATTTTTTCCGCCAGTACCAATCTGCGTCTGCAGGAAAAGGAACACGATTTGAAGGATCTCGGCCACCGCATGCTGGAGAATCTGGCTGGCGGGGACCGCGAGAGCGGCGATTACAGCGGGCAGATTATTGTGGCCGACATGTTGCTGCCGTCGGATATCCTTAAGCTGGCGACCGAGAATGCGGAAGGGTTTATTGTTCAGGGCGGAGTCACCTCGCATAATGCCATCATCTGTCGTTCGCTCCAGAAGCCGATGGTGATGATTGATCCCCAGCAACTGGAGCTTCTCTGCAATTCGTGTGATCTGCTGATGGACGGCGACCAAGGTCATATCTTTATCCAGCCATCGGAAGAGGTGCTTAAGGAGTATGCCGAGTTCCGCCGCGCGGCGGCTGAGCTGGAGACCGCACCGCCGGTCAAGGAAGAGACGCGTACGGCAGACGGCACACGCATTCAGCTTTTCGCCAATATCAATCTGCTCAGCGACTTGAAGATGGCGCTGAGCTTCCGCGCGGAAGGGATCGGGCTTTACCGCAGCGAGTTCCCGTTCATCATCCGCAACGCTTTTCCGTCCGAAGAGGAGCAGTATCAGGTGTACAGCCGGATTGTGGAAACGATGGGCGGGCGCGAGGTGACCTTCCGCACGCTGGATATCGGCGGCGACAAGGCGCTCTCCTATCAGAATGAGATCGAGGAGGCCAATCCGTTTCTGGGGCTGCGCGCCATCCGTTTTTCGCTGCTGCACAAAGATATTTTTGCGGAACAGTTGCGCGCTTTCCTGCGCGCGGGGGTCGGCGGCAACACGCGCATCATGTTCCCGCTGATTTCTTCACTCGACGAATTTATCGAGGCGCGCGACGTGGTGCGCGACTGCATGAAGGAACTTGATGCGCGCGGCGTTCCATACAATCGCGATACGAAGATCGGTATCATGGTGGAGCTGCCCTCGGCCGTTGAACTGATCGAAGACCTTGCCCACGAGGCGGATTTTATGTCGATCGGCACCAACGACCTGATTCAGTACATGCTGGCGGTCGACCGAACCAACGAAATGGTTTCTAAGCTGTATCTGTCGCACCATCCGGCGATTTTGCGCGCGATTGAGCGGGTGGCCGCGGTGGCGAACAGTCATCGCAAAGATGTTTCGATCTGCGGCGATATTGCCATGGACCCGAAAATGATTCCTTTTCTGCTGGGAGCGGGCATTACCAAGCTGAGTCTGCCGCCGCGACGGGTGTATGAAATTCAGAAGGTAATCGAACAGGTCAGCATGGAAAAGGCGGTCTATACGGCGCGCCGGATGCTAGCCGCCAGCCGAATCAGCGACGTCGAGCAGATAATCTATGGCTACAATTTCGTCTAGTAATACGAAATAAGCACATAAATGTATTAATATTCACACATCATCCATCAGTGTGTCTTTTTTAAATAATATATAACTCATTGCTGTAAAACATATTATAATTCTTCAAACCAATACAAAAAATTTAAGGCACACTCAGTGCTAAATACATGCCGAAGTTCAAACAGGAGGTATGTGTATGATGAAGAAAAGTATAGTTGGCAGAGCCGGTCTGCTCTGCGGTTTGTT
>JBAXDG010000042.1:0-12971 GCA_037141075.1 Kiritimatiellales bacterium | reverse complement strand
GCAAAGATTTTAGATGGTAAGGCGATTGCGCAGGATATCCGCGCTGAACTCAAAGCCCGTGTGGCAGAACTGAAGAAGCAGGGGATTGTGCCCGGTCTCGGCGTTCTGCTGGTGGGCGACGACCCGGCTTCGCGCTCCTATGTGACGGCCAAGGAGAAAGCCTGCGAGGAAACCGGCCTTTATTCCCGCGAAATCAAGCTGCCCTCCACGGCTTCGCATAAGGAAATTCTGGATGTGGTCAAAGCATTCAACGCCGACGATAAAATTGACGGGATTCTTGTTCAGCTCCCGCTGCCGGATTCCTCGATGGAGCAGTCGGTGATTGAAGCGATTAATCCGGATAAAGACGTGGACGGTTTCCATCCGCTCAACGTGGGCCGCATGATGCTCGGCCTGCCGGCCTTTCTGCCCTGTACGCCGCACGGCGTTTTGCAGATTCTGAAACGATCCGGAATTAAAACGTCCGGTGCGCATGTGGTGGTGATCGGCCGCAGTAATATTGTGGGTCGCCCGCTGGTCAATCTGCTCAGCCAGAAGAGCGAGCTGGGCGATGCAACCGTTACGATGTGTCACACCCGTACGAAGAACATGGCGGCGCTGACATTACAGGCCGATATCATCGTTGCCGCAGTCGGCCGTCCGAATACGGTGACCGCCGACATGGTGAAGCCCGGTGCGGTGGTGATTGATGTCGGTGTCAACCGCGTGACGGATGCCACCGCCAAGGCCGGGTTCCGGCTGAAAGGCGATGTGGATTTTGAAGCGGTGGCCGAAAAAGCGTCCGCCATCACTCCGGTGCCGGGAGGTGTCGGCCCGATGACGATTACCATGCTGCTGGCCAACACCGTTGAATCGGCAATCCGCCGCCACGGGGCAAAGTAAAATCATGCGCACACTTAACCGCTACATCGTTCTGGATTATCTGGTGATCTTTCTGACCGCGCTCGGTTTGATCACCTTTGTAATGACCGTCGGCACGCTGGTGAAAGCGGTTGACCTGATGGCTCGCGGAGTTTCTCCGGTGCTGATCGTCAAATTTTTCTTTCTGAATATTCCGTACATTCTTTCGTTTTCAATGCCGATCAGCACGCTGTTTGCCGCGCTGCTTCTCTTCGGACGGCTTTCGATGGACAGCGAAATCAGTGCGATGAAAGCCTGTGGAATCAGTCTGTGGCGGCTGACGGCTCCGCTGATTCTGCTTTCGATTCTGTTCAGCGCCATCTGTGTTTATATCAACTGCGAGGTGTCACCCGCCGCCAAATACGCCAGCCGCGAACTGTTGCGCACAGCGGGAGTGGAAGAGCCGATCAACCTTCTCGAAGAAGGACGGTTTATCCGCGACTTCCCCGGTTTGATGATTTACGTCGGGCGGAAAAACGGCAACGTTGTGAAAGACGTGGTGGCCTACGAGTTGGATAAAACAGGCGGAATCAAACGCAGTGTGCGTGCCAAACATGGCGATATTGCGGCGGACAACACCAGCCGGCTTCTGACGGTGAAGCTCTATGACGTGCGCATTGAAATGCCTGACGCCAAAGATCCTCACGATGTTTCCAAAACCACCTACGTCAACGCCGAGTATTATCCGATCAAGCTCGATTTTGAAAAAGTGCTTAATAAAGGTAAGCCGACCGTGATGAAGCGCGGTCAAATGAAGATGGAGCAGTTGGTTGACCGTATTCGCAATATCGAGCGCGATTTCCCGATGATCTCAAAAGCGGATCAGTTGGTCGAAAGGACACGGCTGGTTGTGGAGGCCAATCAACGTGTTTCCATCGCCATCGGCTGTTTCAGTTTCATGCTGATTGGCATTCCGCTCGGCGTTAAATCGCACCGCAAGGAGACTGCCACCGGTATGATACTCAGTCTGGTGATTGTTTTTGCCTATTACCTTTTTATCGTGGTTGCCAAATCGTTGGTGGAGCATCCGGCGCTCCATCCGAATCTGATTCTATGGATTCCACTGATCGGCGCGCAGTTCCTCGGCCTCTGGCTGATCCGCCGCTCCAGCTGACCGACTCAGTCGCGAACGGATTGTCCGCTAAAATACTTTTTCCGGAAATACAGCGACACATTCACCAGTCCGATCAATACCGGCACTTCCACCAGCGGCCCGATCACAGCGGCAAACGCCGCACCGTGGTTGATTCCAAATACGCCCACCGCGACGGCAATCGCCAGTTCAAAGTTGTTGCTGGCCGCAGTGAAGGAAAGCGTTGCCGACTTGGCGTAGTTGGCGCCGGCCTTGGCGCTCATCCAGAAACTCATAAGGAACATCACCACGAAATAAATCAGCAGCGGCACGGCGATCAAAACTACATCACCGGGCCGGGCGATGATTTTCTGACCCTGCATGGAGAACATCACCACGATGGTGAAGAGCAGGGCGATCAGCGTGATTGGCGATATCCTCGGAATAAATTTCGTGTGGTACCATTCTTTGCCCTTCGCCTTTACCAGAAAGAAACGGGTGAGCATTCCGGCGATGAACGGAATACCCAGGTAGATAAACACGCTCACCGCGATTTGCCGGATCGTCACATTCACCACCGCGCCGGAAAGGCCGAGCAGCGGCGGAAGTTTCGTGACGAACAGCCACGCATAGAGACTGTAGAAAAACACCTGGAAAATCGAATTGAACGCCACCAGCCCCGCGCAATATTCCGTATCGCCTTTCGCCAGATCGTTCCAAACGATCACCATCGCAATGCAGCGCGCCAGTCCGATCATAATCAGCCCGATCATGAACTCCGGCTGGCCGCGCAGAAACACAACGGCCAGCGCCGTCATGAGAATCGGCCCGACAACCCAGTTTTGAAGCAAACTCAACCCGAGAATCTTGCGGTCACGGAATACGTCGCCCAACTCCTCGTACTTCACCTTCGCCAGCGGCGGATACATCATCAGAACGAGGCCGATGGCGATCGGTATGCTGGTCTGCGTTCCTGCCGGACGCAACGAGCCAATCCAGTTTCCGAACTCTGGAACAAAATAGCCGAGCAATACGCCGACGCCCATCGCCAGGAAAATCCAAAGCGTCAGAAACCGGTCTAGGAACGACAGTCGTTTAGTAATACCTTCACTCATTTTTTCAATCCTTCCGGCAGCGTTTCAATAAAGGCTTTGATTTCGTCCCGCACGCGGCGGTAGCAATCCAGTTGAGCCTCGGTGTCCGCGCCCTGCGCGGCCAACTCGCGGGCTAATTTTGGCGGATCGTCGAATCCAACGTGGACGACTTTTGCTTTATCTGGGAAAATCGGGCAGTGCTCGTTGGCGTGGCCGCAAACGGTGATGACATAGTCGAACGGAATGTGCAGCAGGTCGGCTACGTTTTCCGACTTCTGTCCTGAGATATCCACGCCAGCTTCGGACATCACTTTCACGGCGTTCGGATTAAGTCCGTGGGTTTCGATGCCTGCTGAGTACGCTTCGATCACGTCGCTTTTCAGTGCGTGCGCCCAGCCCTCGGCCATCTGACTCCGGCAGGAATTGCCGGTGCATAGGAAAAGTATTTTCATTTTTTTCATATCAGCTCCATTTAACCGGCGGTGTAAATCAGATAGAGGCCGCCCAACAGTACCAGCAGGCCGCAGATTTTTTTAAGGATGAGTGAACCTTTGGATTTTTCGGTCCAGTTCAGATAATGCTGAACGACCTCGGTGAAAGTTCCGGCCAGCACAATCAGGGTGCAATGGCCGATGCCGTAAAGAAGAAGCAGACTTCCGGCGTAAACCGGATATCCGGCTCCGGTTTTAAAGACAATGCCGAGCAGCGGCGCCATAAAAGCAAACGTGCAGGGGCCCAGCGCAATACCGAAGAGCAGTCCGAGAACAAAGGCGGCCAGCGCGCCGCGCCGTTTCATATTGACCTGACTGGGGCCGCTTCCAGGCATTGGAATTACGCCCAGCAGGTGCAGGCCGACCATGAAAAAAATCAGAGCTATAAAATAATTCGCGTACGGCCCGAGGTCGCCCATGATTCGTCCGGCGGCGGCGGTCAGCCCGCCGATGACGGCGATCGTCACCAGTATGCCGGTGGCAAACAGCAGGGAAATCCAGAAGGCGCGCCGGGTGGAGATGTGGCCCTGTTCGTCAATAAAGCCGACAATCAGCGGAATGGATGCGAGATGACAGGGACTGAGCAGAATGCTCAAAATGCCCCAGATAAAAGCCGCACCCAGTGCAATCAACGGCGCGCCTTCCATAGCATGGGTCAGCTGGATAAACAGTTCGTTCACAGATTGACTCCGAACTCTTTCCATTTGGCGAGAATGTCTTCCTTGGCGAAGAACCCTTCGTGCCGGAAAAGTTCCTTGCCTTCGGCGTCGTAGAAAATCTGTGTCGGGATTACGCGGATTCCATACTGTTCACCGGCCTGCTGATTTTCCCAGACATCGATGAAAACCACGTCCAGCTTTCCGGCATAGGTGGTTTTCAGTTCGTCGAGGATCGGGGCCATCATTTTGCAGGGAACGCATTTGCCAGCACCCAGATCAACGAGGCGGGGCAGGGGCTTTTGCAATGGAGCTTCTGCAACGGCCGGCTGCGCAACCGGCTTCACATCTTGCAACGTGCAAACGCCGCCCGCGCAGACAAAGCCCTGCCGTTTTTTATGTTCCACCACGAATACCACCGCGCCGATCAGGGCGACCACGATCAAAAGTTTCTGCCAGTTATTCATTTCAATAATCCTTTAATTTCCTCAACCGAAAGCAATTTGCCGACAGACTTCACCGTTCCGTCGACCGCCAGCGCCGGAGTCATCATCACGCCGAATTTCATAATGTCACTGATCTGTGTGACCTTCTCGATCTCAGCGCTAAGGCCGAGCGCCTTAACCGCTTCTTCGGCGTGCTGCGTGAGTTTTTTACACTTCGGGCAACCGGTACCTAGAATTTGTATTTTCATTAGTGGCTCCTTACATTCACATGATCAGATTGAATAAATAGCCGACGAGCATGATTCCCGCGGCTACCACCGCAAAAAATATCACCAGCAGTCGCAGCTTAAGTACCTTACGGAGAATGATCGCCTCCGGCAGGGAAAGACCAATCACCGCCATCATAAAGGCCAGCACGGTTCCCAGCGCGGCACCTTTGCCGAGCAACGCCTGCACAATCGGAATAATTCCGGCGGCATTCGAATACATCGGCACGCCGATGAGTACGGCCAGCGGCACCGACCACCAGGTCTTGCCCATGATGGAGGCCATGAAATTTTGCGGCACATAACCGTGAATGCCCGCGCCGATGCCGATACCGATCAGTACATAAATCCACACGCGGCCCACAATGTCTTTCACCGCATCGAGGCCAAGCCGGATGCGTGCGGGCCAATCCAGTTCCGCTTCCTCAACACCGTTTCCGGTTTGCGTCCGGTAAACCCAGTCCTCGACGTGTTTTTCCATCCGCAGCCGCCCGATCACCCAGCCGGAAACAATGGCGATGACCACGCCGGTTACCAGATAGATGGCCGCAACCTTCCAGCCGAACAAGCCGAACAGCAGAACCAGCGCTATCTCATTCACCATCGGTGCCGAAATCAGAAAAGAAAGCGTTACACCCAGCGGCACGCCGGTCGTGATAAAGCCGATGAACAGCGGCACTGCCGAGCAGGAACAAAACGGTGTGACAATGCCCAACAGCGCGGCCAGCACATTGCCCGTGAACTCGCGCTTGCCGGAAAGTATCCGCCGCGTCCGTTCCGGCGTGAAAAACGAACGCACAATGCCGACGCCGAATACGACCAGAATGAGCAGCATCAAAACCTTTGGTGCTTCGTAAATGAAAAACTCCACGGCGGAAGACAGATGCGAGCCGTGCGCCATTCTGAGCAGTGAATAGGTGAACCACGCCGCGATGGATGCGAGACTGCGATACACCAGCCACCAGATCGCGAGACCCGCGACACTCCAAGTCAGATATTTACGCCAGACGGATGTGTTCATATTCATCCCGTTCAGTGTTTGCATGCGGTGATCTTGATCAGGGCTTTCCGGTCCGCCTTGATGCCGGGATCGGTTTGCAGTTCGGTTTCCAACCATTGGAAAAGCGGGGCAGGGAAGTCGTCGGTCAGCCGGTAATGAACCCAGCGCCCGGCTTTTCGACTTTGGACCAGTCCAGAGCGGATCAGCAGTCCCATGTGGCGCGACGCCGTGGCGCCGGTCACCTGAAGCAGTTCGATGATATGGCAGGCGCAGAGTTCTTCATGATTCATCAGAGCCGCGACCACCCGCAGTCGGTTGCGGTCGGAAAGGGCTTTCATGGCATTCAGCGGTTTATTCATGCCGCCTTTATACTTAGCTATTTGGCTAAATGTCAAACTATTCGTTATTCTACTGCTTAAACTGACAGAATCGGATTGCGCTGGCGGCGGGTCGCCGCCTACAGTCTCCGCTCTTTTTATCCCGGATGACGGCTATGAGTTTTGAACAGGAAATTGCGAAACGGCGGACGATTGCGATTATTTCGCATCCGGACGCCGGTAAGACGACGCTGACGGAAAAGCTGCTGCTATACGGCGGCGCGCTCCAACTGGCCGGTTCGGTGACGGCGCGCAAAAACCAGCGCGCTACGACATCCGACTGGATGGAGCTGGAGAAGCAGCGCGGTATTTCCGTCACTTCGACCGTGCTTCAGTTTGACTACCGCGGATGCTGCGTGAATCTGCTGGATACGCCCGGTCACCGCGATTTCTCCGAAGACACCTATCGCGTGTTGATGGCGGTGGATTCCGTAGTGATGGTGATCGACGCGGCCAAGGGGATTGAAAGCCAGACCCGCAAGCTGTTTGAAATCTGCCGGATGCGCGGCATCCCGATTTTCACCTTCATGAACAAGCTGGATCGTCCGTCACGCAATGCGCTGTCGCTGATCGACGAGCTGGAGCAGACACTGCAACTGCGGGTTTGCGCAATGAACTGGCCGCTCGGCAACGGCCCCGATTTCCAAGGTGTGTATGACCGGCAGACAAAACAGGCGCATTTCTTTGAGCGCACCGCGCACGGCGCGTTCCGCGCTCCGGTGGCGCTGCATTCCGTGACCGATTCGCAGGTGCGCGACCGGATGCCCGTGGAAGTTTATCAGGATCTGATTAACGAACTGGAGATGCTGGAAACCGCTGGCGAAGTATTCAACTTGCCGGAAGTTCAGGCCGGAGAACTCAGTCCGGTATTTTTCGGCAGCGCGATCAATAATTTCGGAGTTCAACTGATGCTGGACGCGATTGTTGATTATGCGCCTGCACCGCAGTCGCGTTTTTCCGGCGCTGAAAAAATCCATCCGGAGAATCCAAAATTTTCCGGCTTCATCTTCAAGATTCAATCGAACATGGATCCGAAGCACCGCGACCAGATCGCTTTTCTGCGCATCTGTTCCGGTTGCTTCACCCGCGATATGCGCGTTACCCACTCGCGCACCGGAGAACTGGTGCGGCTTTCTAGTTCCCACCGGGTTTTTGCCCGGGAGCGCGAAACGGTGGATACTGCCTATCCCGGCGATGTGATCGGGCTGGTCGGACATGCCGGATTCGGCATTGGCGATACGCTGACGGAAGACCCATCGATTGTGTACCACGAAATGCCGCAGTTTGCACCGGAGTGTTTCGCGATGCTCTATAACCCGGTTCCCGCGCAGTACAAACGCTTTCAGGCCGGTGTGAAACATCTGCTGCAGGAAGGCGCCTTGCAGTCGTTTCACTACGCGGATCAGGCGCAGAATGCCCCGCTGCTGGGCGCGGTCGGCGTGTTGCAATTTGAGGTTTTCAAATACCGGCTGGAGAACGAATACGGTGCGACCGCCCGGCTCGAACCGGCCCCGTACAAGATCATCCGCTGGGTGGACGAATCCGGCGGAGCCGCCTCGGTTGTAACGGAGTCGATGATGCCGCCCAGTTGCCGGCTTCTACTGGACTCATCCAACCGTAAAGTGATGCTGTTTGATTCCGAATGGATTGTGAAATTTTTCTGTGAACGCAATCCGGACGTTTGTCTGCACGCTCTTCCCGCCGCCATCAAACGCTCGTCGGGCAAATAGTCTGAAATTATTTTTTGACGTGAATCGTTCTTTTGCGATAAGGAAACAGCGTCCGGCAGATTTCGCACTTCATTCCGTCACAGCCGCGCGCCGTGCAATGTTCGCGTCCGTAGAGAATCAGTTGAATATGCAGCTTGTTCCACCGTTCCGGTGGAAAGAGTTTTTTTAAATCGGCCTCGGTCTGCTCAACACTTTTGCCGCTGGTCAGCTTCCAGCGCTGGGCGAGGCGGTGAATATGTGTATCGACCGGAAAGGCCGGAACGCCAAAGGCCTGAGCCATGATAACTGAAGCCGTCTTATGTCCGACACCCGGCAGTTTTTCCAAACTTTGGAAACTGTCCGGCACCTTGCCGCCGTGTTCGGCGATGAGGATTTTTGACATCTCGTAAATCGCCTTGGACTTATTGTTGGCCAGCCCGCAGGTTTCAATCAGCTTGCGGACTTTTTCCTGTCCGAGCTTCACCATCTTTGCCGGCGTGTTGGCTTTGGCGAACAGCGCGGGCGTCACCAGATTGACCCGCTTGTCGGTGCACTGCGCGGAAAGAATCACTGCAACGAGCAGGGTGTAGGCGTCTTTATGTTTTAACGGCACATCGACCGCCGGATAAAGCGCTTCCAGCCGCCTGCCGATAAAATCTGCCCGTTCCTTTTTAGTTTTCATTTCCGCCTCATTCTAAGGTATCTTCACGGCATGACACGCCAACAATTCGTAAACGTTCTCCTTAAACGGGCCAAAGGGAAACCCGCGGCCCGCGGCGAGGCCTTTGCGCCTGCCAACATCGCGCTCTGCAAATACTGGGGCAAACGCGACGCCGAACTCAATCTGTCGGTCAATTCGAGCCTTTCCATTTCGCTCGGCAAACTCGGTACGCACACCGTCGTCAAATTTGCCAAAACCGCCGACAAGGTTTACCTGAACGGCAAACCGGCACCCAAAGATTTTGCCGCGCGGCTTTCGAAATACCTCAACCTGTTCCGCAAAGAGGGACAGTTTTTTGAAGTGCGCACAAAAAATAATATTCCAACGGCGGCGGGACTGGCGTCGTCGGCCTCCGGCTTCGCCGCGCTGGTTAAAGCGCTCGATCAGCTTTTCGGCTGGGGCTTTAACCCGCGTGAACTTTCCATGCTGGCGCGGCTCGGCAGCGGCAGTGCATCCCGTTCGCTCTACGACGGCTTTGCGGTCTGGCATGCCGGTGCCCGTGCCGACGGCATGGACAGTTATGCCGAAGAGCTTTCCAACCTCTGGAAAAATCTGCGCGTCGGTATCCTCGAAGTTTCCAAGGGTCGAAAAAAAACCGGCTCGACTGACGGCATGAACCATACGGTCGAAACATCGGAACTGTACGAGTCGTGGATTGCTCAAGCCGACTGCGACTTTGACGAGCTGCGCACAGCCATTGCCGCTCAGGATTTTCCGATGCTTGGAAAAACAGCGGAAAACAATGCGCTCGCGATGCACGCTACCATGCTGGCGGCGTGGCCGCCGCTCTGCTACTGGAAGCCGCAGTCGGTCGCGCTGATGCAAAAAGTCTGGCAGGCGCGCGAAGACGGACTGGAAATCTATTTTACCATGGATGCCGGCCCGAATCTGAAACTGCTCTTCCTTGAAAAAGATGCCCGCGCAGTGAAAAAGCTTTTCCCGAAAGTCCAAATCGTCAACCCGTTTTCAAACCCTAAAGCCTAAGGTCTATAGCCTAAAGCCTTCACCCCCATGCCTGAATTGCCCGAAGTTGAAACCATCCGCCGCCAGCTCTGCGCCGCCGGTGTAGAAGGGCGGGTCATCGAAAAAGTTCACATTGAATGGCCGCGCACCGTCGAGCCGTTAACGCCGTCAGCTTTCTGCAAAGCGGTTCAGGGTCACAAGCTCGAAAAGATCGACCGCCACGGCAAGTGGCTGATTTTCCGGTTGGATCATTACAACCCACCCCGGGCTAGGAGAAACGAGAAAGAACCCACCCCGGCTTACAGCCACCCCTCCAATGGAGGGGATCAAAAAGATCCGGAAAATTTTCATAGTGTAATCCCCTCCGATGGAGGGGTGCCGGAACGGCGGGGTGGGTCTCTCAATCTGCTGATTCATCTGCGGATGACCGGCGGATTTTATCTGTCGCAAGGCGAGTTGAAAAAAGGGAAACACGACCGCGCCATTCTTCAGCTGAGCGGCGGACTGAATCTGCATTTCCGCGATCCGCGCAAATTCGGCCGCTGGAAGCTCGTCCCCGGAGGGTTTCGCTCCGTCGAAACCGTTTCCGGCGGCGACGGAGCGCCGCCCTCCAGGATTGCAGGCCTTGGCCCGGATGCGCTGACGGTGACGAAAGCGGAATTTCTTAGCGGACTGGAGAATCAAAACAAAACGCTAAAGGCGCTGTTGCTCGACCAGTCCTTCGTGGCGGGCATCGGCAACATTTACGCCGATGAAGCGCTGTTTGAAGCGCGGCTCGATCCGCGACGGAAGTCCGGGTCGCTGAGTGACGCCGAAAAGCTGGCACTTTATAAAGCGGTGACGAAAGTAATCAAAGCCGGTGTGCGGAATAAAGGGACTTCGCTCGGCGACGGGCAGGGCAACTATGTCGATCTCAATGGAGAAGCGGGCGGCCATCGCGAAAAGGTGAAAGTCTATGGTCGCACCGGCCAGCCGTGTACCGTCTGTGGTCAGCCGCTGCACAAAACCAAAATCGCCCAGCGCACCACCGTCTTCTGTGCACGTTGTCAGAAATAAAAAAGCCGTTCCGGAGTTCGGAACGGCTTTTGTGCGACTTGATCGCGAGACGACTTACGCGTCGCCGAGCTGCCAGCGGGTGTAGCGCTTGATGGTGACGGTGTCACCGATCTCTTTGCTTTTCGCTTCGAGCAGCTGGGTGATGCTGATTTTGTCTTCTTTGACGAAGGCCTGTTCGAGCAGACAGATCTGAGCGTAGAACTTGTTGAGTTTACCTTTCAGAATGCCTTCGACGATGTTGGCCGGTTTGCCTTCGACCTGTTTAAGGAAGAGGGCTTTTTCGTCTTCAACGAGCTGGGCCGGAACGCCTGAGCGATCCAGTGATGCCGGACGGGCTGCCGCGATGTGCAGGCAGATATCCAAGGCCAGTTCTTTGTAGACGGCGTTGTTGAGGGTGTCGGCTTTGCCGAACGCGAGTTCAGCCAGTACGCCGCAGGTGCCGCCCATGTGAATATAGCTGGCGACCGCGCCGGTGCCGGAGACGGTGTATTTTTCGCTCTTGCGCAGAACGATGTTTTCACCGATTTCAGCCACTTTGGCGACGATGTCGGCGTTGAACGCTTCGGCGGGGTTGTTGGAGCAGCCCATCGCTTTGTCGGTCATTTCAACAACGAATTTTTGGAAGATTTCGTTACGGGTAACGAAGTCGGTTTCGCAGTTGATTTCGATCATGACGCCGGTTTTGCCGTCCGCGGAGACCTTGGCGGAGATTTTGCCGTTCTTGGCGACGCGATCCGCTTTTTTGGCGGCCACGGCCATGCCGCGCTCGCGCAGCAGTTTGAAGGCTTTGTCTTTGTCGCCGTTGGCTTCCTGAAGAGCGCGTTTGCACTCCATCATGCTGACGTTGGTGGCGTCGCGAAGTTCTTTGACCATGCTTGCTGAAATTTCCATAGGTTGATCCTTTCGATTAAAATTACTCGGCCTTGGGTTCTTCCGCAGCAACTTCGGCGGCCGGAGCTTCTTCCACCTTCACTTCAGCAGCTTTTGCTTCGGCGTCGGTTTTGGCTTTGAATTCAGCTTTTTCAGCTTCTTTCTTTTTTTCTTTTTCAGCGGCGGCTTTTTCTTTTTTCAGTTTATCCAACACCTTGGCGCGTTTCTTTTTCTCTTCGTCTTCTTTGGCTTTGCGCTCTTCACGGGCGGCGTCGGCGACGGCTTTGTCGGCATCGTCTTTTTCTTTGCGGCGTTTGTCTTCAGCGGCTTTGGCTTTAACAAAGGCATCGTTTGCATCGGCAATGGTGCCGCCGAGAATCTGGGCGATCAGGGTGAGCGAACGGATCGAGTCGTCGTTACCGGGAATCGGATATTCAACCAGATCCGGGTCGGCGTTGGTGTCGACCAGCGCGACGACCGGAATGCCCAGCCGCTGCGCTTCAGCGATGGCCAGTTTTTCGCGGCAGATATCCACGACGAGCAGGGCGCCCGGCAGGGAAGTCATATCTTTTACGCCGGAAAGGTTGCGTTCGAGCTTGGTGAGTTCGCGGCGCAGAACAGATTGTTCCTGTTTGGGATAGGCTTTGAGCTTCACTTCATCGGCGAAGAGAGCCTGCAGGTCTTCCATGCGTTTGACGCTCTTGCGGATGGTCTGGTTGTTGGTGAGCATCCCGCCGAGCCAGCGGTAGATGACGAAAGGCTGACCGGCTTTTTCGGCGGCTTCCTGAAACACGGTGCGGGCCTGTTTCTTGGTGCCGACGAAGAGAACGCGGCGGCCGTTTCCGATAACACCGTTCAGAAATTCCTGCGCCAGCTTGATCTGCACGAGGGTTTTCTGGAGGTCGATGACATAGATCCCGCCTTTAGCGCCGTGAATGAAGCGCTTCATTTTGGGATTCCAGCGTTTGGTCTGATGACCGAAGTGTAAGCCTGCGTCCAGCAGTTCCTGAATCGTCACTGTCTTTTCTGACATAACATGCCCCTTTCTATAGTTCTATTTTTGAACAATCCGCTTTGGCTTTCCGGGGGCTACCGGATCAGCACTCGCTTCGACCCCGCTTTAGTGCGGAAGGTCATTAAGGGGGCAGGTTATACGCAGGGAAACCGGCTCTGGCAAGCGGTTTTTCCAATGGTTGGAATCTATTTCAAGCCACTGCGGCGGTTATTCGTGGTGGTGACGAACATCCAGGCCCTTGACCACAAAAATCGCGTTTTCCGCGATGTTCGTCGCGTGATCCCCGATCCGCTCCAGATTCCGGGCGACCAGTAACAGATCCAGCGCCTGCTGAA
>JBAXDG010000041.1:0-13309 GCA_037141075.1 Kiritimatiellales bacterium | reverse complement strand
AAAGCATTTGCTCACTACAAGTGGTAAGGACCGGGATTCGAGATGAAGGTTGCTGTGAAACAGGATGGAAAAAATGCGAAGAGTTCTGCGCCCTCCCGCCGGGAAGACGCAGCGCGCGGACGCAGTTTGTCCTCGATTCGCAACATCGGAATCATTGCGCATATTGACGCCGGAAAAACCACGACCTCGGAACGCATTCTCTATTACACCGGGCGCGTCTATAAAATGGGTGAAGTGCATGAAGGCACCGCCGTCATGGATTGGATGGAGCAGGAGCAGGAACGCGGCATTACCATCACCAGTGCGGCAACCACCTGTTTCTGGAATGATCAGCAGATCAATTTGATTGATACCCCCGGACACGTTGACTTCACGGTCGAAGTTGAAAGATCTCTGCGCGTGCTGGATGGCGCCGTAGGGGTGTTCTGCGGAGTAGGGGGCGTTCAGCCTCAATCCGAAACCGTCTGGCGTCAGGCCAAAAAATACCATGTTCCCTGTTTAGCGTTCGTCAACAAGATGGATCGCAAGGGTGCCGATTTCGAATCGGTTGTAAGACAGATGATCGAAAAACTCGCCGCACCGGCGATTCCCGTCCAGCTTCCGATCGGGGTTGAAGAAAATTTCAAAGGCGTTATCGACCTCATTTCAATGCGTGCGCTTTTCTTTAAGGAAGAGGATTTCGGGAGTGAAGTGCAGGAGGGCGTCATTCCTGAAGAGATGGCTGTCGCAGCGGAGAAGGCGCGTGCCGCACTGATTGAGCGCGTTTCGGAAGTGGACGAGCAACTGATTGAAGCATACCTCGAAAATCCCGACGTGCCTGCCGGTCTGCTGGTTGCAGCACTTCGTCGCGCCACCATTTCCGGACAGATCGTTCCGGTACTCTGCGGATCGTCGCTGAAAAACAAAGGGATTCAGCCTTTACTGGACGCGGTTGTGAGCTTCCTGCCGTCGCCGATTGATGTTCCGGCAATTAAAGGGATTCATCCCAAAACGGAAGAGTTGCTCAGCCGGGAAGCTGGCGATTTTGAACCGTTCAGCGCGCTGGCATTCAAACTGGCCACCGACCCGTTCGTTGGAAAACTTGTTTTTGTACGCATCTATTCGGGCAAACTTGAGCAACGTCAGAACGTGTTTAACCCGCGCACGAAAAAGCGTGAGAAAATCAGCCGTCTGCTGCGCCTGCACGCCAACAGTCGTGAAGATATTGACGTATTGTATGCCGGCGAAATCGGAGCGATTTCCGGGCTGAAGAATTTCACCACCGGCGACACGCTTTGCGCCGAAAACGATCCGATTGTTCTGGAACGCATCGTGTTTCCTGAGCCGGTGATTGCCATGGCGATTGAGCCGAAAACACAGGCTGACCGCGATGCCCTGAAAGCCGCGCTCTTTTCACTGGCCGAAGATGACCCGACTTTCCGTGTCACCATGAATGAAGACACCGGACAGACCATCATCAACGGGATGGGTGAGCTTCACCTTGAGATCATCAAAGATCGTATTTTTCGCGAATTCAAAGTTCAGGCCAATGCCGGCAAGCCGGTTGTTGCCTATCGCGAAAGCGTCCAGAAGACCGCTTCCGGCGACTTCACCTTTTCACGCGAGTTCGCAGGACGCGGCCATTTCGGACATGTTGTTGTTCAGGTCGCTCCGCGTGAGCGCAGTTCTGGAAATCACATTGCCCTTAAAGTTTCGAAAGAAATCATTCCGGCGGAATTCCACGACGCCATCAAAGACGGTCTGGGCGATGCGCTTATGACCGGCGTACTTGGAAATTATCCGCTGGTTGATATTGAAGTGACGGTTACTGGCGGCAGTGCGCATCCGGTTGATTCGTCTGAAATGGCTTTTCGTACGGCGGCGGTTATGGCGCTGCGCGCGGCAATCGGCAACGCTTCGCCGACCCTGCTGGAACCGATCATGAAGCTCGAAATTATCGCCCCGGATGAACATCTGGGCGATGTGATGAACGATTTAAACGGTCGCCGCGGACGGATCCGCGAGATCGAGGCCCGCGAGGCGGTGCAGATTGTACATGTGGATGTTCCGCTGGCAGAAATGTTCGGCTACTCCACCACGCTGCGTTCGCTAACCAAAGGCCGGGCCAGTTACACGATGGAGCCGTACCGCTTTGAGGCGGTGCCGGATTCCATACAGGAGACCATCTTAAACCGGTAGCAGAGAGAAATTATGAATAATCAGCGAATACGCATACGTTTAAAATCTTTTGATCACCGGGTGCTGGACGCCTCGTCAAAGGAAATTGTCGAGACCGCCAAACGAACCGGCGCTCGCGTGGCAGGACCCATTCCCATGCCGACCCGTATTGAGCGGCTCACCGTCAATCGCAGTCCGTTTGTGAATAAGAAATCAATGGAACAGTTTGAAATCAGAACGCACAAGCGTCTGCTCGACATTATTGACCCGACGATCAAAACAGTAGATGAGCTCAAAAAGCTCAATCTGCCGGCGGGCGTGGACATCACCATTAAAATCTGAGTGAAATCATGAAGAGTCTATTAGGAAAAAAACTGGGTATGACCCAGGTCTTCGACGAAGAAGGAAAGCTGATACCGGTAACGGTTATCGAAGCAGGACCGTGCAGTGTGGTTCAGCGCAAAACTGCCGCCACAGACGGTTACGAAGCTGTTCAGCTCGGGTTCGGCACGCAGAAGCCGGAACGGGTTGTTAAGCCGCTGGCCGGACATTTTAAGAAGGCCGGTGTCGGCACGATGCGGGAGTTGCGTGAAGTTCACGTCGACGCAGACGACACGGCGAAAGCCGGCGACACATGGACTGCGGCGCTTTTCGAAGGTGTTAATTTTGTCGACGTGCTGGGCGTTACCAAAGGTAAGGGCTTTCAGGGCGTTGTGAAGCGGTACAACTTCGGCGGCGGACGCGCCACCCACGGCTCGCACTTTCATCGCACAACCGGTTCAATCGGTATGAAAGAAAAGCCCGGTCGCGTTTTCAAAGGCAAGAAGATGGCCGGCCAAATGGGCAGCACGGACGTTACCGTTCAGAGTCTGAAAGTGGTTCAGGTTCGTGCGGCTGAAAACCTGATTCTGGTTAAAGGTGCGGTACCCGGTGCCAATGGCACAACACTGGTTGTGCGCGAAGCACTCAAGAGGAAGTAATTTGAGAGGATGATCATGAGTACGTTACCGCTTAAAGATTGCAAAGGGAAGAAACTGGGTGAAGTGACCCTCAGCGAAAAGTTTACTGTCGCCGACAAGGGCGCGCAGGCGGTTTTTCAGGCTGTCACAACCCATCAGACCCATCAGCACCAAGGTTCGGCCAACACGCAGCGCAAAGGTGAAGTGGCTGGCTCCGGCAAGAAGCCCTGGAAACAGAAAGGTCTTGGCCGTGCCCGCGCCGGTTACCGTCAGTCGCCCGTATGGCGCGGCGGGGGTGTGGCGTTTGGTCCGCATCCGCGCAAAGTGCGCAAACAAGTTCCGCGCAAAGTGGCCCGGCTGGCCTTCGCCCGCGCCTTTGGTGAAAGAGCTGAAGCCGGTCAGGTGATGGTTTTGGATGACATTAAGCTGGCGACTCCACGCACCAAGGAAATCTGTTCTTTGTTGAAGGTGCTGGAAATCAAGGGTAAGACCCTGCTGATTCTGGATGTGCTGGATGCGAACGTTTGTCTGGCGGCTCGCAATCTGCAGGATATCGAAGTAGTTTGCGCCGCGAATGTGAACACCTACCAGATCGTCCGCTATCCGCAGATTGTGATCACCAAAGCGGGTGTGGAAAAACTCGAACAGCGCCTGGCCTAGAGAGGAATTTGTAATGAAAGACGTATATCAGGTAATTCAGAAAGTCATGCTGACGGAAAAGGGCGCCCGCCTTTCCGAAACGGAAAACAAATATGTTTTCAACGTCAAGCCGACCGCCAACAAGGCGGAGATCAAGCAGGCGGTTGAAGAGCTTTTCAAGGTGAAGGTGACTGCGGTCAACACCATGAAGCGGTTGGGCAAAAACAAACGTGAGCGCACAGCCAGTGCCGGCCGCACCGCCGGATGGAAGCGCGCTGTTGTGACGCTGGCCGAAGGCAGCAAGATAGATTTCGTGTAAGGAGTTTAAGTCATGGCTTTAAAAACATATAAACCGACAACGCCAAGCCGCCGCCACACCGTGACGTCTGCGTTTGAAGAAATCACAAAATCGACACCGGAACGGTCGCTGATTCGTGCGAAGAAGAGCACCGGCGGACGCAACAGTGCCGGGCGTATCTCGACCCGTCATCGCGGCGGTGGACACAAACAGCGTTACCGTCTCATCGATTTTAAACGCAACAAGTACGGCATTCCCGCCACCGTTGCTGCGATTGAGTACGATCCGAACCGTTCGGCCCGCATCGCGTTGCTGAACTACGTGGATGGTGAGAAACGCTACATGATCGCTCCGGTCGGCCTGAAGGTGGGCACCGTGGTCGTATCCGGACCGGACGCTGAGCCGGCGGTCGGCAATGCGCTCCCGCTCGAAAAGATTCCGCTGGGTATGACAGTTCATAATATCGAGCTGAAAACCGGCGGCGGCGGACAGGTCGCTCGTTCCGCAGGCACCAGCGCTCAGCTGATGTCCCGCGAAGGCGAATTTGCCAACTTGAAGATGCCGTCAGGTGAGCTCCGCCGCGTACGCATCAACTGCTACGCAACCATCGGTCAGGTCGGCAATGTCGATCATGAAAATATTTCCAGCGGTAAAGCCGGTCGTAAACGCTGGCTGGGTATTCGTCCGACCGTTCGCGGTGTGGCGATGAATCCGGTTGACCATCCCATGGGCGGTGGTGAAGGCCGTACGTCAGGCGGCGGTCATCCGCAGTCGCCTTGGGGCACTTTGGCTAAGGGCAAGCGCACCCGTAAACACAAACTGGCTTCGAATAAGTACATCATTGCACGGAGAAAGAAGTAAGTTATGGCTCGTTCACTTAAAAAAGGTCCTTTCGTTGACGTCAAGCTGCTCAAGAAAATTGCGCAGATGGAAGTGTCAGGCAGAAAAAAACCGGTCAAGACCTGGGCTCGCGCCTCAATGATCGTGCCGGAGTTTGTCGGCCACAACTTTTCCGTGCATAACGGCAAGGTGTTTGTTGCAGTGTTTGTGACGGAAAACATGGTGGGTCACCGCCTCGGCGAGTTTGCGCCGACCCGTTCGTTCAAGTCGCATGGTATTGCGACCGACAAGACCGTTTCGAAATAAATTATTTTTATTATAGAAGTTCTGGATTTGAAAATGGAATGACGTATAGTTGCCGCCTTTGCGTTCAGAAAGCGGCAGCAAATTGAGAGTAAAAACATGGAAGTTTCAGCAACAACAAAATACGTGAGAATGTCGCCGATCAAGGCACGCTACATGGCGTCTGAGATTCAGGGACTTTCGGTTGCAGAAGCCCTTCGTATTACAAGCTTTAACGCAATGAAAGCGGCGACTGAAATCGGCAAAACACTCCAGTCAGCCGTTGCCAATGCGGAGAGCAACGAAGGCGTCTCTGCGGACAAGCTTTTTGTGAAAGATGCCTATGTGGATGAGGGGCCGGCGCTCAAGCGGTCTCGCCCGCGTGCTCGCGGTTCAGCGTCGCCTATTCGTAAGCGTACGTCTCATATCACAGTGGTTTTAACGGATCGTAAATAAGGAAAGGGAATCGTTTTGGGACAGAAAGTAAATCCTATCGGACTCCGGATTGCGGTAAATAAGAACTGGCGCTCGCGCTGGTTCGCCGGCAAAAAAGAGTTTGCTGATCTGCTTCAAGAGGATATCGCTATCCGCGAAGCCGTACACGCACGTCTTAAAGATGCTTCGATTTCGAACATCTTTATCGAGCGTTACGCCAACCGTGTCCGCGTGACCATCCGCACAGCCCGTCCAGGGTTGGTGATTGGCCGCAAGGGCGAGGACATCGAAAAGTTGCGCGAGCAGCTTGGCAAGATGACTAAAAAAGAAGTTTACATTGAAATTGATGAAGTAAAAAACCCCGACATCGATGCCAAACTGGTGGCCGAAGGAATTGCTCTGCAACTGGAACGACGAGTTTCACATCGCCGGGCAATGAAACGTGCGATTCAGATGGCTATGGATACCGGAGCGGACGGCATTAAAGTGCTGGCTGGCGGACGTCTTGGCGGCGCTGAGATTTCCCGTACGGAAAGCTACAAAGAAGGTAGAGTTCCGCTCCATACGTTGCGGGCCGACATTGATTACGGAACGGCAACTGCCCGGACCGTGGCCGGCGCGATCGGTATCAAGGTGTGGATTTGTAAGAAGGATGAAAAGGCGCAAGCTTAGGAGTATTGACCAATGCCTTTAATGCCCAAACGAGTTAAATATCGGAAAGTCCAAAAGGGCTCCCGCCGCGGTATGGCCAAAGCCGGCACTACGCTGGCCTTCGGTGAATACGGTCTGCAGGCGCTGGAGCGCGCATGGATCACAAACATTCAGATTGAGGCCTGTCGTGTGGCGATCAACCGCAATCTGAAGCGCAAAGGAAAACTTTGGCTTCGAATTTACCCGGATAAGCCGTTTACCAAAAAACCGCTGGAAGTCCGAATGGGTAAAGGAAAAGGCGGCGTCGAAGGCTGGGTTGCTGTGGTTCGTCCCGGACGTATGCTTTTTGAGCTCGACGGTGTAACGGAACAGCAGGCGCGTGTCGCTATGCGGCTTGCGGCCACCAAGTTGCCCATCCGTGTGCGCTTCGTGACCCGTCATGTGGCGAAATAATTGAGAGTATCGGAATGAAAAAATCAAAAAAAATTACGGATAATACGGCAGCTGAACTTCATCTGCAACTGGACGATGCAAAGAAGGAGCTGTTTAATCTGCGCCTTCAGCAGGTTTCCGGTCAGCTGGAAAATCCACTGCGCATCCGTGCCGTGCGGCGCTCGATAGCGCGCATCAAAACAGTTATGAATCAGGCGGCGAAGGCCGAGGGGTAAAAGATGGAGTCAAGAGGTCATCGGAAAGTGCGCGAAGGTCGCGTTTGCAGTGCGGTGGGTAACAAAACCATTGCGGTGGTCATTGAGCGCCGCGTCCGGCATCCGCTGCTAGGCAAGGAACTGCGAGTGACGAAGAAAATTCATGCGCATGATGAAAACAACGAAGCCAAAGTCGGCAACGTAGTCCGTGTAATGGAAACCCGGCCGATCAGCCGGCTCAAGCACTGGCGGCTTTTAGAAATTCTGTCGAAATAAGGTAGGTAAAAAATGATTTCAGTACAGACCAGACTGGATGTCGCGGATAATACCGGCGCGCGCAGCGTGCAGTGTATCCGGGTTTTGAAGACGAAGCGCAGATACGCCAAAGTCGGCGAAGTGATCAAAGTGGCGGTGAAAGAAGCTCAACCCGGTGGAGTCGTCAAAAAAGGCGATGTCTGCGAAGCGGTTGTCGTTCGCACCACAGCCCCGATCCGCCGCCGTGACGGTTCCGTTCTGCGGTTCGATCATAATGCGGCCGTCATCATTGATGCGACGAAAAATCCGCGCGGAACGCGCATCTTCGGCCCGGTGGCCCGCGAGCTGCGCGACGGCAACTTCATGAAAGTTGTTTCGCTTGCGCCGGAAGTGATTTAAGGAGAGGAATGTTTTGTATGGCAGCGCGTATTAAAAAAGGTGATTTGGTCAAAGTCGTCACTGGCGATGACAAAGGCAAGACCGGGAAGGTCCTGCAGGTGCTTCCGGATTCCGGACGGGCGTTGGTGGAAGGACTGAATTTTGCGAAGAAGCATATGCGCAAAACACAGGACAATCCGAAGGGCGGCGTGCTGGAGAAAGAAGTTTCAATCCACATGTCGAATCTGAAAAAAGCAGAGTAACTTAATCCATTTATCCAGAGGGGTGGGTATCCATGATACCGGCAATGAAGAAAAAATATCGTGAATTAGTGGTGCCGGAACTTCAGAAGAAGTTCAACTACGGCAACCGCATGCAGATTCCGTCGCTTTCCAAGATCACCATCAACGTATCGGTCGGCATGCAGCATGACCGCGATGCGTTGCAGGCGGTGCTGGATGATTTAGGCAAAATTACCGGCCAGCGTCCGGTAACGATCAAAGCCCGGAAGAGCGTGTCGAACTTCAAACTGCGCGAAGGTGTTTCGCTGGCGGGCAAAGTGACGTTGCGCGGCGCCCGGATGTACGAATTCCTGGATCGCATGATCAATATCGCGCTGCCGCGTATTCGCGACTTCCGCGGCATTTCGGCTAAAGCATTCGATGGACGCGGGAACTACTCCCTCGGCCTGAAAGAGCAAACCATTTTCCCGGAAATCAATCCGGATCATGTCCGTAAAGTGCACGGCATGGATGTGACATTTGTCACAACGGCCAAGACCGATGCGGAAGCCTGCGAGCTGCTCCGTCTTCTGGGGATGCCGTTCGAAAGCGCCAAAAACAAAGGTGAACAGCAATGATATTGAGCGATCCTATTTCTGATATGCTGACTCGTATCCGCAATGCCAACATGGCAGCACATGTCAAGGTGCAGATGCCCCACTCGAAAATGAAGAGTGAATTGGCGCGCATCCTGAAGCAGGAAGGGTACATCAAGGACTACACCACGGAGAAAGTGGAAGGAAAGCCGACTCTGGTTCTTCATCTGAAATATCAGGATGACCAGAAGCCGGTGATTCAAGGTCTGCGGCGTGTAAGCCGTCCGAGCTGTCATCATTACGTGGGGGCTGATGATATTCCGCGCGTACTGGGTGGTATTGGCACGGCGATTCTGAGCACATCAACGGGTATGCTCAGCGATAGAGAGGCCCGCAAGGCCCATATCGGCGGCGAAGTTCTTTGCTATGTGTGGTAATTTCAAATTGAGGTTGTAACGATGTCTAGAATAGGAAAAATGCCTCTGACGGTTCCGGCGGGCGTGGAAGTGACGCTCAGCGGAAATGTCGCGACGGTTAAAGGCGCCAAAGGACAAAGCACGCTGCGGATTCCTTCGCAGATCACCGTGGCGATTGCCGGCGGTCAGGTGACGGTCGATCGTAAAGAGGAAACCAAAGAAGCCTGTGCGCTGCACGGAACGATTCGCAATACGCTCAAGAACATGGTTCTCGGCGTACAGACTGGCTACGTCAAAGAACTCGAAATTCAGGGTGTTGGTTACAAAGCGGTGTTGCAGGGAAAAATCCTTGTGCTGTCGCTTGGTTTCTCCCACGAAATCAAACATGAAATCCCCGAAGGCATCAAAATCGAAGTCGCCGGGACGACGGATGTAAAAGTGTCAGGGCACGACAAGGCTCTGGTCGGTCAGGTTGCCGCGCGCATTCGCGCGTATGCTCCCGCTGAACCCTACAAGGGCAAAGGGGTGCGTTACAAAGGCGAACAGGTTCGGCGTAAAGAAGGTAAGGCAGTGGCTTAATCATGAAGGTCAAAAACAAATCAGATTATCGGAAGCGCAGACATCTCCGTCTGCGGAACAAGGTGAAGGGAACGGCCGCGCGTCCGCGCATGGCTGTTTACGTTTCCAACCGTTATATTTATGTGCAGGTCATCGACGACGACGCGCAGAAAACTCTTTGCTCGGTTTCATCGCTGGGCGACAAGTGCACCGTCGACACCGCCAAAGCGCTCGGCGCCAAAGCGGCCGAAGCGGCCAAAGCGCAGGGAGTTTCCAAGGTTGTTTTCGATCGTGGCGGCTTTGCTTTCGGATCGCGTATGCGTGCGCTGGCCGACAGCGCTCGTGAAGCCGGCCTTCAGTTTTAGTTTTATGTAAATGAGGAGTTGCCTGAAGTGACTGAAAAATCAGCAGAAAAAAAAGTGAAATCCGAGTTCAAAGGGAAGTCAGATTTCAAAGGAAAATCAGATTTCAAAGAGAAATCCGAGTTCGAAGAACGCGTCGTTCACATTAACCGCAATTCAAAAGTGGTCAAAGGTGGACGCCGTTTCAGCTTCGGAGCGCTGGTTATCGTCGGCGACGGATCCGGCAAGGTCGGTTACGGCCTCGGCAAAGCCAATGAAGTGGCCGATGCGATTCGCAAAGGCGGCGAAACCGCCAAGAAAGCGATGAAGCCGATCATAATGAAAGGCACCACCATTCCGCATGAAGCGCACGGAGAATTCGGCGGAGCTCAGGTTCTGCTGCGTCCGGCATCTGAAGGTACCGGTGTAATTGCCGGCGGCTCCTGCCGTGCGGTGCTCGAACTCGCCGGTGTGCGCGATGTGCTGGCCAAGTCGCTTGGCAGCAGCAACCGATTGAACGTAACCAAAGCCACCATGGCTGCTCTCGCCTCCTTGCGTTCGCGCGAGTCCGTGATGGCCGCCCGCGGAAAATAAATTAAGAGGTTTTTAAAATGGAACTGCATTCATTACAGCCCACAAAAGGTTCGACTCACCGGAGAATGCGCGTAGGTCGCGGCCGGGCATCCGGAAAAGGTAAAACCTCCGGACGCGGTCACAAAGGGGCCTACGCCCGCTCGGGTCACAAGCACAAGCCGCTCTTTGAAGGGGGACAGATGCCGATGGCTCGCCGCATTCCAAAACGCGGTTTCAACAATGTCAACCGTCAGGTGTTTGCGCCGGTTAACATCGCCGCGCTTAGTGCTTTTGAAGCCGGAACTGTCGTCACCATCGAGTTGCTCCGTCAGACCGGTATGGTCAAAGGCAACTGGGATGGCGTCAAGGTGCTCGGCAACGGTGAAATCGCGAAAAAAATCGCGGTTAAAGCCAATGCTTTCAGTGCTGCGGCCAAAGAAAAGATTGAAGCTGCCGGTGGCAGTTGCGAGATAGTCTGATCCAAAAATTTTAGCGGGGTAACCGATGCTTTCCGCCTTCGTAAACAGCTTTAAGATTCAGGAACTGCGCCAGCGGATACTCTTCACCTTGGGCGTAGTCTTTTTGAGCCGTCTGTTGTCTCACATCCCGATTGCGGGTGTGGACTTCGGCATGATCACCAACTATATCAAGTCCTCTTCCAATCAAGGCACAGGCCTCCTTGATATGTTTAACTTGTTCAGCGGCGGTGCGGTTCAGAACTGCGCTATCGGTTATCTGGGGATTATGCCCTACATCAGCGCCTCAATTATCATCCAGCTGATGACGGCGGTGGTGCCTGCACTTGAAAAACTGGTTCGCGAAGGCGAGTCTGGACGGGCGAAAATCACGCAATATACCCGTTACCTCACCGTCGCGCTCTGTGCGTTTCAAGGGTTCCTGATCGCCCGCGCTCTTGAGGCCGGACAACTCTACTTTCCTGCCGAAGTTGTCCGTATTCCGGGGTTTGGCTTTGAGCTTCTCACGGCGATGACGCTGGTAACCGGAACGCTTATGCTGATGTGGCTCGGCGAACAGATCACCGAACGCGGCATAGGCAACGGCGTTTCCATGATCATCACCGTCGGGATCGTCAGCCGGATGCCGTCAGCGGTTGGCGCAATGATCACTATGTTCAAGCCGGTCGACGGTGTGCAGCGCCACTCTTTCTTCATGGCGGCAGTCCTGCTCATTATGGTTCTGGCGGTTATCGCTCTGGTCGTCGCAGTCACGCAGGCCCAGCAAAAGATTCCGGTTCAGTACGCCAAGCGGGTGGTTGGACGCAAAGTCTACGGCGGACAGCACACCTTCATGCCCCTGCGCGTCAACTATTCCGGTGTGATGCCCATCATTTTCGCTCAGGCCATTCTGATGTTCCCGGCCAAAATTTTCAGCATGATGCCTTGGCCTGCTGCTAAGCAGATCGGTGCCGCGCTGGGTTACGGAACCGTCGCTTACATGGTCAGCTTCGGCCTCATGATCCTCTTCTTCTCCTACTTCTGGGTGGCCACGCAGTTTAATCCTGTGCAGATCGCCGACGACCTGAAAAAATACGGCGGTTATATTCCCGGCATCCGTCCCGGCACATCCACCGCGGAATTTCTGGACCGAACCATGACCCGCATCACACTGGCCGGCGCGGTCTTCCTGACCCTGATTGCTGTCCTGCCGACCATTATGGGCAATCAGTTCAGCATCCCGTACATGATTTCATCTTTCTTTGGCGGAACCAGCCTGCTCATTATCGTCGGCGTCATGCTCGACACCATGCGCCAGATTGAGTCGCACCTGCTCATGCGCCACTACGACGGATTCTTGAAAAAAGGAAAACTTAAATCCGGAAGAAGGTAGGCGATGGAAGCAATCATCCTCCTCGGTGGCCCCGGCGCGGGCAAAGGCACTCTGTCTGAATTTCTGAAGAAGCAGACCGATTTCATTCACGTCTCCACCGGCGACATGTTGCGCGCCGCCCTGAAGTCCGGATCGCCCGTCGGGCTCGAAGCCAAAGCCTTCATGGAAGCTGGCGCGCTCGTTCCTGACTCCGTTATCCTGCGCATCATCGAAGAACGCATTTCTCAGGAAGCGGCATCTGCCCGCTACATGTTCGATGGCTTTCCGCGCACCATCGACCAGGCCAAAGGGCTTGATCTGCTTTTCAAAAAGAAATCAGGAACCGTTAAGCACGTCTTCAACCTGATCGTTGCCCGTGAAACCTTGCTCAAGCGGCTCACCGGCCGCCGCGTTTGTAAAAGCTGCGGCGCGGTCTATCATCTGGTCAACATCCCGCCGAAAAAAGCGGGCGTTTGTGATGTGGACGGCGGCGAGCTCTACCAGCGCGCCGACGACAGCGAAGACACCATCCTCAACCGGCTCGAGGTCTACGAAAAACAGACCGCTCCGCTGATTGACTTCTATCGGCAACAGGGACTCCTGCAGGATATCGACGCCAGCCGCAGTGCCGCTGAAACCGATGCGGTTGTTCTCGATGTCCTCGGTGCATAAGGGCTTTCGATGATCGTAATCAAGAGCCCCTCCGAACTCGATGCCATGCGCCGGGTCAATCGCATGACGGCCCAGGTTCGCGACGAACTCGCCGCCATGGTGCGCCCCGGCATCACCACTCTCGAACTCGGCAATGCCGCCTTCGAACTCATCCGCAAACTCGGCGGAACAAGCGCCTTCTACGGCTACCACGGATTTCCCGGCCAGATCTGCGTCTCCATTAACGAAGAAGTCGTCCACGGTATCCCCGGCAAGCGCGTTATCAGAGAGGGCGACATCGTCAGCATCGACACCGGTATCACCTTCGGCGGATTCATTGGCGACACCGCCATCACCGTCGCGGCGGGCGAAATTGACGACGAAAAAAAGAAACTGCTCGAAGTCACCAAAGCCGCGCTCGACGCTGGCGTTGCCAAAGCGGTTGTCGGCAACCGGCTCGGCGATATTTCTCACGCCATCCAGACTGTCGTTGAAGCCGCCGGATTTTCTGTTGTACGCGAATTTGTCGGCCACGGCATCGGCCGCGACATGCACGAAGACCCGCAGATTCCAAACTTTGGAAAA
>JBAXDG010000040.1:0-13600 GCA_037141075.1 Kiritimatiellales bacterium | reverse complement strand
CAAGCATTTCGTCGCGCAGGTCTTCAACGCGGACATACCACGCGTCGATGGCGCGGTAAATCAACGGCGTGTCGGTGCGCTCGCAGAATGGATAGCTGTGCTGAATGGTAGACTGGTGGACCAGTTTCCCTTCGTCCTTGAGCCGCTTGATGATGGCTTTGTCGGCATCTTTGCAGAACTGCCCTTTATAATCGGGCACTTGCGCGGTGAACTTGCAGTCTTCGTCGAGCGGTTCGACCATTGGAATGTTGGCGGCGCGGCAGATGCGGTAGTCGTCTTCGCCGTAGGCTGGCGCCATGTGAACAATGCCGGTTCCGTCTTCTGTACTGACAAAGCCGTCGAGCAGAACGCGGAACGAATTGGGATTCCCAGCGAAATAGTTGAAAAGCGGTTCGTAGGTCAGCCCTTCAAGATCACGACCCTTGAATTTTTTAAGGACTTCGTACTCGCCCTCTTTTTTGTAGTAGGCGCTGAGGCGGGCTTCGGCCAGCACATAAACCTCGCCGCTGCCGGTGTCGCGCACCGCAACATAATCAATATCGGCTCCGGCGCAGATGGCTAGGTTGGATGGAAGCGTCCACGGCGTCGTCGTCCAGACCAGCGCATAAGCGTCTTCGATCTTAAAGCCGTTCAGTTTCACGCGCACTGTGATGGCGGGATCCTGCACATCCTGATAATTGCGGCCCGCCTCGAAGTTGGAAAGCGGCGTATTGAGCTTCCAGCTGTACGGCATGATGCGGTGGGCTTTGTAAATGCGGCCCTGTTTCCAAAGTTCGGAAAACACCCACCAGATGGTCTCCATAAAATCTTTGTCCATGGTCTTATAGTCGTTTTGAAAATCAACCCAGCGACCCATGCGGGTGACGGTCTTTTCCCACTCCTCGACATATTTAGTGACCATCGAGCGGCACTGCTCGTTAAAGACACCGATTCCCGCTTCAACAATCGCGGGAGCTCCGGCCAAACCGAGCGCCTCCTGTGCCAGCGCTTCGATCGGCAGGCCGTGGCAGTCCCAACCGAAGCGGCGCTCGACGCGGTGTCCGCGCATTGTCTGGTAACGCGGGACAATATCTTTGATGGTGCCGGCGAGCAAATGGCCGTAATGCGGCAGACCGGTCGCGAACGGCGGGCCGTCATAGAAAACAAACTCGGAGTTTTTGGCGCGGTTTTCAACCGACTTTTTAAACGTGCCGTGCTCCTGCCAGAAGGCGAGTACGCCCTCCTCCATCTTCGCGAAATCTGTTTTGCTCGAAACCGATTTAAACATGATTAAAAATCTCTCTGAAAATTGAAGAGGCCAATTTAGCGGGAGGAGCCATCAAAAACAAGCCGTGCTTGCGAAAAGGATGTCCTTACCCCCGTCTTTGGGGAAGAGCCAAGAGCCGATAGGAAGGAGAATGGTGGGCGATGGGAGACTCGAACTCCCGACCTCTTCCATGTCAAGGAAGCGCTCTAACCAACTGAGCTAAACGCCCGAAAAGTGAACCGAGAAAGTATAGAACCGGTTCCGTTGTGTCAATGCGCGGAAACGGTTTTTATTTCGATGCGCGTACAACAGCGAAAAAGCGGTCTTCGAAGCGCTCGAACAGGCCGTTACGCTTGAGCAGGTCAGCCAGTTCCGGCACCTTGGAGGCGTCGCGCGAGGCGGCCAGAAAGGACTGCTCAATCTGCTGGTGAAACTGCGCTTTGCGGTCGCGCTGCTGCTGGCGAATATCCTGAATATTGCCCTCTACCGATTTCTGCACCAGCTCAACCATCAGCTTGAGCAGACAGACCTCCCACGGGCGGTCGACGCCGACAAGCACAGCGCCCAGCGGGTCAGCGCGCCCAGCGACTTCATCTTTAACACGATCGACAACGGCCTGAAGCGGGTCGGTCAGAATGTAGTCGTTTATTTCCTGCTTCTGCACCTTGAAGCCGTATTTTAGAATCTGCATTTCCTGCGCGTGTTTGTGCAACCAGTCGGCATAGTCACGGGCTTCATTGCCGAAACCTTCGAGCATCATTTCGTCGATAGACTGCGGCGTGATGATTTCCGGACGGAAGGCTTTCAGTTTTCCAACGCGTACTCGCACCTTGTCGACAGAATCCATCATCTCCGTCACCAGATGGTAGTTTACCATTGTGGCACCAAAGGTTTCCAGACGGCGCTCCGGCACCGAGATCACCTCGGTGTTGTTCACCGCATACCAGAAATCAAACTGTGGATCATTTCTCATCACAGGAAGTATAGCAAAAACCCCACTCTTTACGAATGGGGATTTGAATTATCCGTCTGTTTTTGTCCGGCTTTGCTTGCAGCTTTGCCGCGACATTTGGCCTGCCATGAGCAAGACAGCGGCCCTTCGACTCGCATACTCGCTCAGGGCATTCGCCGCTGTCGCGTCGAATGGTGGTAGGGGAAGGATTCGAACCTTCGAAGGCAGAGCCAGCAGATTTACAGTCTGCCCCGTTTGGCCACTTCGGTACCCTACCGCGGCTCAAAATAGAACGGATACCATAGCCAAAAAAAAACCGATGTCCACCCTGATTTGAACTTTTCCATTTTCTGGGATAGCCGGCCTGCGTTAAATTCCCCTGTCTTTGGGGAAGAGCCAAAAAATAATGGCTCCGGTGGTAGGATTCGAACCTACGACCAAGTGATTAACAGTCACCTGCGCTACCACTGCGCCACACCGGAATTAAGAGCCGACTAAGGTATAGAAATCGTCCGCTAAGTCAAGACCCTGAACAGCAAAATGAACCTCTTTTCCGAGATCTGTAAAAACGCCCGCCATTTTTTTCAACCATTGAAAAACCCATACTGAATTTTTCCAATGCCGGGAGGCTTTAAAATCCGACATCCATGGGGTCCTGCGGGAAGGCAAGCAACCAGAACTGGATCCAGAGCTGCGCCTCGTCATACTGGTTAATCTTTACGCCGGCACCCATTCCGATGCAGTCAAACTTGCGTGTGACGAGTATCTTGCGTTCGTACCACTCGCCATATTTCCGGTCATAGCTGGCGGAGGCCTCATAGGACCATTTGTCGTTCGGGAAGAGTTTGACGCGTGGCGTAAAGAGTTCGCGTGTTCCATCGAGGAAGCGATATTCAAAGCTGTATTCGCTCTGATCGTCGGTGAGGTATTTCAGACGCGCGTTGGCAGGTGTCAGTTTGTGGGTGTACCAGTTGTATTCGACATCCGAATGGATGAAGAAGTGGTCGGTCAGACTCATTTCCGCATCAGCCACCAGATTACTGAAACTTCTTTCGCCGGTCGCCGGATCGAGGCGATAGATGGTGTACACATCACTGTCCAGGAAGTTGACAATCCGTTTGGCCCCGCGTTTGGTCTGCAGGAAGTTTCGAGTACCGAAGCGGACTTCGTTCTGCTTGTCGAGCGTATCAATGCCGTCAAACTGAGGGATGTTTTCCGGCTCCAGATTCGGCTTGGCCCGCCAGCTGTAGTCGGCGTACGGCTCAATAACATGACGCAGGCCATCGCCGTAGAATCCGCTCTTATCCGTAAGCGTTTTGTACGCTTTGAAGGACGTCAGTGTGCCTAGTTCGAAGATCTGGCGGTAGTCTGCCGACTCAGTCGCGTTCGTGCCGGTGTCACTATAAAAGGTTCCACGGTAACCGGCGCGCGGAGTGACGTTGAAGAAGTCCTTGAAGCGCAACGGCAGGAAGAGCTGGTTGTAGGTGTCAAACCGGCCGGCGCGATAGTCGTTGGGCATCGGGGCGTTAGTTGATGAGTTCTGCAATTCGAGGAACGCAAGATTGTTTTGGCTCTCGAAATGGAACGGTGAGTCGCCGAGTCGCGAACGGTACTTGTCGTACGTCGCCTCGGGCACGCGGTTAACCGTGGTGTAGAAGTCGTTCAGACGGTGGTCGACACGCAGGCTGGCGGCGTGGTCTTCGGCGGAATGCTGCACGACCGAGTAGTTTTCAGGATTAGCTTCGCCCTTATACTCTTTATTGAAGAAGTCTCTGGTAATTAACGGGTCGCTCAGCCAATTCAGTTTGGTGGCAAAATAGGTCTCGCGATTAATCTGCTCACGGTCGGTCAGTTTGACGCGGTACCGCTGGGAATCAACTAGGGCGCGATAAGATGCCATGTCGTGATCATTTTTCGGGTCATTATCATTGATGTAATACGTCTCGATCTTTCCGCCGCCGCGCGGTGTTTTCCATAGGAAGTCCTGACCTAGGCCAAGGCCGCGCTGAGAATAGAGATCGAGATGCGTCTTGGAAGTGAGCCACTCCGTCGGATGCAAGGTGGCGCGGGTCTTAATGAAGGCTCCGAAGTCTCCACCATAACCCACAATGACGTTAAAGACGCTGTCCCCACCGATGCGGCGTTCGTAATACGGCGTGTAAAAGACGGGAACCGGCCCAACATAAAATGTGACGTGCTTGCCCTTGACTAAGGCGCCTTCTTTGCCGCCATCATTAATGACGCGCACCTCTTTTGCTTTGGCATAGACCGTCGGGTTTTCACCGGAGCAGGTGGTGATCATCGCATCGTGCATAAGAAATTCGTTGGTCGAAATGCGCTCGGTTTTCTCGGCGGTGATGTAGGCCGGCTCAAAATACATGAAGGATTTTCCGAAGGTGCCTTCACGCGTTTTATAGTTATAAACCAGCTCCTGACCTTCCCAGCGGTTGCCGTCGCGAATCATTAGAACATTGCCGTTGGCTCTGATCTCGCCGGTCTGCGAATTCACCGTCACGTGGTCGGCCTGCAGACTGGCGCCCTTCTGCTGAACCGCCACGTTACCGTCGCCGATGAGCAGATCACCGGAATATTCCATCCGGTCTGCGGTGATTTCAATCGCTTCCGGATCGGTGGACAGTCGCTCAGGAAGCGACTTCACCTGCGCGCGGCCTCCGCTGCCTACGCGGATATCCACGCCGCCCGCAGTCGCGGCGGCGGTGCCGGGCTCGACATCAACTACAGGAACAATCGGAGCCAGAGTGCCGTCGGCCAGCCGGGCTTGGCCGGACGGGAAGAGCACACGCAGACGTGCGGCGGCTTTGGCGGCGTATTCGGTGTCGCCGTAGCTCTTGATCACCTTATTGTAGTAAATCGCGGCGGAACCGTTCTCCGGCGGACGAGGAACCCGTTCGTAGAAACGACCGATTTCGTAATAATACTCGGCGGCCGTATTATGCAGTTGCTTGCTGAATGCCTGCGCCTCAGCAATATGCTGTGAGTTCGTATAGAGTTCCGGGAACATTCCTGCGGAAAGTTGCGCCTGTTCGCGGATTTCCAAGCTGTACGGCGTGGATTCAACCAGATCCTTGAAGCTTTCAATTTTCGCGAAGCCCGCTTTCTCAGCGAACGGGCTGTCCGGATAGCGGTACTCAACAGCTTGATAGGCGACGACGGCCAGCTCCTGATCGTCGTTCTTCTGATAGGCCTGCCCGATCATGTATTGCATTTCGGGAGCGCGCTCCCACTGCGGCGCATTTTTGATGATGGACTCAAAGAGCGGCACAGCCCGTTCCGGTGCGCGGTAGCCGCCAAAGAGCCAGCGCATCCGTTTGCGATCCATCTCTTTCGTCGCCAGCGTGTACTGCCGGTCGAGGATCGAGTTGTAATCCTTGATGTTGGAATAGTACTGCTGAATCAGCTCTTCATAGGCGGTGAACGCCTTTTTATTTTTTCCCTGTTCAAAATAGATATCCGCAACCGCCCGCTTGGCGGTGGCCGCTTCGGCGCTGTCCGGCCAGCGTTTTACGAGAATCTCAAACTGCTTCCGCGCACTTGTGGTATGTCCGCGCTCTTTGAGATCCATGGCATAGTTCAAGTGATCCTGCGACGTTGCGGGTTTATGGCTGAACGGATTGAGATAAAGATAGTTGCCGTCGCGGCTTTCCCGATACGGCCCGACCGTTGAACAGCCAGTTACGGCAAGCAAGGCGAGAACCGCCAGAAAGCCCGCTAAAAAAGTGCCGCTCTTTTTTAAATTCATATCCGTCACAGAGTACGGAAGCCCCTTCGCCTTGGCAAGAGCGAAGCCGCAGTTTCAGGAGCCTGAAATTAAAACTCAACCCTCGGAGCGGCAGACGCTTCCGGCGCAGACTCAAACGATGTGCGGCGCTGAAACCCGAACATTCCCGCCCAAATCGAGCCGGGGAAACGGCGAATCGCGGTGTTATAAGCCTGCACCGTCTCGTTATACCGGCGGCGTTCCACTGAAATACGGTTTTCTGTTCCGGCCAGTTCATCCTGCAGCGCGATGAAATTCTGGTTCGCTTTAAGTTCCGGATATTTTTCAACCACTAACAATAAACGGCTGAGCGCACCCTGCATTTCGCCGGCGGCCTTTATCTTTTCATCCGGTGTGGCGGCCATGCCCCACTGACTGCGCAAACGAGTTACTTCAGTCAGAAGTCCTTTCTCGTGGGCAGCGTAGCCTTTAACCGTGTTGACCAGATTCGGAATCAAATCGAAGCGGCGTTGCAGAACCGTTTCGACATTGGCCCATTGCGCATTGACACCCTCTTCCAGAGAAACAAAACGGTTGCGCGATCCGATGGCCGAACCACCGATCATCACAACCACGAGCAAAATAACTCCGAGTACAACCCATGTCTTTTTCATTTCATCCTCCGTTTTTAAATCCGGTCAACCGCATCCACCACCGCTTCAATTGATTTCAGATACTCTTCGAAGAGCCGGTTGGCGTCTACTTTTTTTATTTTCAACGCGCCGGTTTTTAACGCCTGAATCTGACGAAAAACTTCGAGCTCCACCGGAACATGGCCATTGAGTTTTTCCAAAGCTCGGAACTTTTCCGCCGGTACCGGATTTTCAAAAAGACGGAGCGCGGCGCGGAAAAGTGTCAGCACACCGGAAAACGAACCGGTCAGCAGCGCCGTCATCCGGCGCGAATTTCCGCTGGCCGAAAGGTAACTGCGGCAAAGCTGAATCAGTGCGGAGCGCAGTTCGTGTTCCACCTGAAGCCGCAGGTTGGCGGTGCTGATTTCCAAACCTTGGATGACATCCTCGCCGAAAAGTACTTTGCGGGCATCGCGCATATCGAGCAGTTCGATCGGAAAAACATCGGCGGCTTCCACCAGCCGATTACGCGTGAACAACAGCGGCACCGGATTGCCGGAACGCTCCCAGACGGCAACCGGTTTCGCCAGACTCTGAAGCGCGGCGGAACGCAACTCGTTCAGCACAATCAGTAAATTATAATCCGATCCTTTCGCCGTGTAATCACCCGCCGCAGCCGAACCGTAAAGCACCACGGCTTGCAGGTTGTCGCCGCACACACTTTTCAGTTTTTCGGTAAACTGTTCCGGACTCATCTTTTTCATAACGTTACTTCCTTACAATCAGCGTGACGCTCCACCGCCGCCAGACATTCCACCACCGAAGCCGCCAAATCCACCGCCACCACCAAATCCGCCTCCTCCGAACCCTCCGCCGCCACTATACCCGCCACCAATCCAGCTACCACCAGACCGTCCGCGCGGACCGCCTGGCGGTGGAAAAAATATGGGATACATCGGACCGATGACAAATATTATGAGAAGAATAAGTCCGATAAAATCGGGAAGCGTTTTGCCCTGCTTCTGTTCTTTTGATGCCCGCTGAACAGACTCTGGCATCCCGGAAAGCGAAACGCCCCGGTCATCAGCGATTCGTTTCGCAAGCGCCGCCGCCCCGTTAGCTACAGCAGATCCATACTGCCCCTGATTCCAGTCTGGAACCACAAATGTATCAAGAATCTGTCCCGCCACCGCATCGGGAATCAACCCTTCAAGTCCGTAACCTACCTCAATCCGCAACCGATTACCGCGTCCCTCCTGCGTTGCGCAAAGAAGAAGAATCCCCCTGTCTTTGCCTTTTTTTCCGATTCCCCAGCGCGCGAAAAGCCGAACGGCGAAATCGTCGATCTGTCCACCTTCAAGAGACTTCAGTGTAACGACTGCCACCTGCGCGCCGCTTTTCTGTTCCAGTTCAGTCAGAGTCCGTTCCACTGCGGCTCGGTCGGCAGAAGTCATCACGTTGGCGAAATCGCTGACATAACCCGCCGGTTTGAGTGAGTTCAGTAGCCGGTCAAAATCCGCCCGAACCGGCAGGACACCGGCCAGCAGGATCAGACTTGTAATTAAAAACCTGTTCATAGGCCGACACCCTATCGCCTTTTCCAATATTTGGAAACGCATCATTCATTTTTTCCAACCATTGGAAACATTGGCCGAAAACGCAATCCCGTGATTGCTTATCCTTTTCGTCAGATTTTTATTTGACAGTCTAAACGAAAAGCGTATGTTGCCTTCAATGCATTCAGAGAGGCGTGAGGTAAACGCCCGGCAACCTGACAACCAAAGGTGCCACGGCCTGGCAAAAGGCGATGCGCCCCGCAAGGGGAAAGTTGACGGTCAACCGCATCTCACCTCAACCTCTCTGGCGGAATATTAAGAAAGAGAGGAATAACCATGAGAAAGAACATAGAAACGCTGGCACTGCATGCCGGCTACACTCCGGACTCCACAGGCAGCTGTGCGGTTCCAGTCTACAGAACCAGTGCTTATGTCTTCCGTGACACGGAGCACGCCGCGAACCTGTTCGGCTTAAAAGAGCTGGGCAACATTTACACGCGGCTGATGAACCCGACGAACGATGTGCTCGAACAGCGCGTCGCCGCGCTCGAAGGCGGCGCCGGCGCTTTGGCGCTGGCATCCGGCACGGCCGCGATCTTCTACAGCATCATCACCCTCGCTCAGGCGGGTGATGAGATTGTGTCGTCGAGCAACCTCTACGGCGGAACCTACACGCAGTTCAACAACATCCTGCCGCAGCTGGGAATCAAAGTGAAGTTTGTCGATCCGACCGATCCGCAGAACTTTGCCAAGGCAATCACGGCCAAGACGAAGGCGCTTTACACCGAAACCATCGGCAATCCGTCGCTCGATGTTTCCGACATTGAAGCGATCTCGAAGATTGCGCACGCCCACGGTCTTCCGCTGATTGTGGATAGCACCTTCACGACGCCGCACCTGCTGCGCCCGATCGAACACGGCGCGGATATCGTTGTGCAGTCGCTCACCAAATGGCTGGGCGGACATGGCAACGGCATCGGCGGTATCGTGGTGGACTCTGGCAAGTTCAACTGGGCGACCGGCAAGCATCCCCTGCTCTCCGAGCCGGATGAAAGCTACCACGGCGTCCGCTACGCCATCGATCTGCCGCCGCCGCTGGCACCGCTCGCCTACATCCTGCGGATGAGGCTGGTGCCGCTGCGCAACCTAGGCGCGTGTTTGTCGCCCGACAACGCGTGGCAGTTCCTGCAAGGAATTGAAACGCTCGCCCTGCGCATGGAGCGTCACAGCGAAAACGCGCTGGCGGTTGCGAAGTTCCTTGAGAAACAGAGCGAAGTTGAATGGGTCCGCTTCCCGGGGCTCGAAAGCCATCCGTCACACAAAATCGCGAAGAAGCTTTTCAAAAACGGTTTCGGTGCGACGGTGGTGTTCGAAGTCAAGGGCGGCGAACAGGCCGGTAAGAAGTTCATTGAAAAGCTTCAGCTCTTCTCGCACCTCGCCAATGTCGGCGACGCGAAGAGCCTGGCGATTCATCCGGCGACCACGACGCACTCGCAGCTCACAGCCGCACAGCAGGAGGAAGGCGGCATCACGCCCGGCCTTATCCGCCTGTCGGTCGGCCTGGAGCACATCGACGATATTCTCGCCGACCTCAAACAGGCGTTGAAATAGAAAGATGAGCTATGAATTATGAATGATGAATATGGATTCGGAGAAAATACCGCTTTCATAGTTCATCGTTCATAGTTCATATTTCTTTCATCCTATGAAAACAGTTGAAACACAGTTCTACACCTACGACTCGCTGACGCTGCGGAGCGGAATCACCTTCGGCCCCGTCACGCTGGCGTACGAAACCTATGGCACGCTCAACGAAGAGCGCGACAATGCCATTCTGCTGTTTCACGCGCTGTCCGGCTCGCAGCACGCCGCCGGCTTCAATCCCGCCGTGCCGGGCACCGCTGAAAGATGGAATGTAGACTGTCAGACTGGCTGGTGGAGCGACTACATCGGCCCGGAAAAAATCATCGATACAAATCGTTTCTTTGTGATCTGCATCAACTATTTCGGCGGATGCTACGGAAGCACCGGCCCTTCCTCCATCAATCCAGCCACCGGAAAACCCTACGGCGGAAGCTTCCCGCGCATCCACTTTAGCGACATTGTCGATTCACAGCTTCCGCTTCTCGCGCATTTCGGAATCAAAAAACTGCACGCCGCCATCGGCGCCTCACTTGGCGGCATGCTCATCTCCAATCTGGCGGTTCGCCATCCACAAATCACCGACCGCATCATCGCCATCGCATCCAGCATTGAGCCAACCACACTGATCCGCGCACACAACATTGAGCAGATTCTGGCCATTGAAAACGATCCGAACTTCCGCAACGGTGATTACTATGACGGCGAGCCGCCGGTGCGCGGCCTGGCGCTGGCGCGGATGATTTCGCACAAGACCTTCGTCTCGCTTGATTTTATCGAAGCACGCGCCCAGAACCGCTGGGAACAGGAATACGACGAGTTTTCGTGGTACAAGGTCTGCACTCCGCTTGAGTCCTATATCCTGCATCAGGGACGTAAGCTGGTGCGGCGTTTCGACGCCAACACCTATCTACAGATCATCGCCGCGTGGTCGGACTATCATCTGCTGCGCGACTCCGGCGCGCCGGATTATGTCACGCTGTTCAAAAACTGTCTGCACCAGCGCTACACCCTTTTCACGATTGATGATGATTACTGCTTCTATCCTGAAGAGCAGGAATACTACCGGAAGAAACTCGAGGAAGGCCATGTTCCGGTCAAGCATATCACCGTGCATTCCGATAAAGGGCACGACTCCTTCCTGCTCGAACCGCACCTGTACGAAAAGGATCTTCGAGAAGCGCTGAATGGATGAGACTCTTATGCAAACGGGTCTGCACATTTTATGGACGGCCGGATGGATCTTCCATCTGACCGCCTTCGTGCTCGTCACCTTCCACTGCCTTCAGCGCCGCCGCAACGCCAGCTCCACCCTTCTCTGGATATTCACCGCCTGGTCATTTCCAGCCGTTGGACCGCTTTTGTATCTCAGTTTCGGCGTTGACCGCGTCGGCGACCGCGGCTATCTGAAATTTCTCGCCGACGAACATGTGCTGGAAACCCGCAAAGGCACACAGACCGCCGCGCCGCGCGCCTACTGGCACAACCTGACGGGCACACCCGCCGAAAACGAATTCCAACGCGAATTAAACCGGACGCTCGATGCCCTTATTCCTGATCACCCCGCCCTTTCCGGCAATCAGCTAATCCCTTTGGTGAATGGCGACGAAGCCTACCCTCTTATGCTGGAGGCCATTCGCAATGCTAAACATCATATTCACCTCCAGAGTTTCATCATCGGTAATGATATGATCGGCCGTGAATTCATGGACACCCTCGTTGCCAAAGCTAACGAAGGCGTGCAGGTGCGTCTGCTCTATGACCGCTTCGGCTCCACCCTCGCCCACTTCGGTGGACTCTTCCGCCGAGCCCGAAAAATATCCGGATTCAACGTCGCTGGCTGGACTCAGGCCAACCCGCTCAAGCGCCAGTTTCAGATCAACCTGCGCAACCACCGCAAAACGCTGATCGTCGATGGAACCCGTGCCTTTTTTGGCGGCGTTAATATTCATGACGAAAATCTTTCGACTCATAAAAACGGCCCGATCCGCGACTACCACTTTGAAACCAAGGGCCCCGTCGTGCAGGAACTGCAATATTCGTTTTTGCGCGACTGGTACTTCATCAGCGAAGAACCTCTTAACACACTCCTGACCGAACAGTATTTCCCGCATGCCGAACCCGCCGGAACCGTCACCGTGCGCCTCATCAACAGCGGCCCGTCTACCCTTGAAGACGTCGCGGTCGAAAGTTTTTTCAACAGCATCATCCTTGCAAAAAAACAGATCCTGGCCGTCACGCCTTACTTTGTGCCGCCGGATGACATCCTGCGCGCCCTGCGCTCCGCCGCGCTGCGAGGTGTGGATGTGCGCCTTATCGTGCCAAAAGAAAACAACCATCGTTGCGCAGGCCATGCCAGCCGTGCGCTCTACGAAGAACTTCTGCTGGCCGGCGTGCGTATTTTCGAGCGACAGCCGCCCTTTATGCACGCCAAAGCCCTCATCATTGATGGTGAATTTTCCCTCGTCGGAACGGCGAATCTGGACGTGCGCAGCCTCACCCTCAATTACGAAACCTGCCTCGCCGTCTACAGCACCGAATTCACCGATGCCATGAAATGCATCATCCACGAAGATATCGACTCCAGCGATGAGGTTATTCTCGCTGATTGGCAGAAGCGCCCGGCACACCGCCGCCTTCTTGAAAACCTCGCCGCCCTCTTGACGCCGATGTTGTGAGAGTGGAGTGAGAGCCAAGAGCCCCTCGCACGCCTTTGGGAAAGAGACAAGAATGGTAGGCGCTGAGGGACTCGAACCCCCGACCCTCTCGGTGTAAACGAGATGCTCTAACCAACTGAGCTAAGCGCCCGAAATCCGCCTTCGTTCGTTCAAAACGAAACTACGGCGTGACAGGGAAAACGCAGAGAATAATGATATCGGCCTGCGAGTCAACCCTCAGAATACTTTTTCCAATGTCTGGAACGTTTTGAGGTGGTCGTAGGCGGTGAGGTCGAGGTGGATCGGGGTGATCGAGACGTAGCCGTCGTGTACGGCATGAATGTCGACATCGTCGCCGTCGTCGTGAACTTCAAGCGCGCCGTCGAGCCAGTAATAGGTGCGTCCGCGCGGATCAAGCCGTTTATGAAATTTTTCGATGAAACGCGAACGGCCCATCCGGGTGATTTTGATCCCTTTGAGCTGATCATACGGCAGGTTGGGCATGTTGACGTTGAGCAGCACGTTGGGCGGCATCGGATTGGCGATAATTTTTTTCGTGAGCTCCTTGACGATTCGCCCAGCCATTTCCCACTGGGGATCGGTGTATGTGCAGAGCGAAAAGGCGATACCGGGAATGCCGAGAACCACTCCTTCGGTCGCCGCCGAAACCGTGCCGGAATAGATAACACTGATGCCGGTGTTGGAACCAAGGTTAATACCGCTCAGAACCAGATCGGGCGGCGTATCTTTCATCATCGCGCAAACGGCCAGCTTGATGCAGTCGGCCGGAGTTCCGCCGATACCATAGCCGAAGAACTCACCGTTTTTATCCACCGGCATGCTTTTGATCGGATCGGCCAGCGTGATGGCATGTCCGGCCGCGCTACGCTCGACGTCGGGCGCAATCACATGGAGCTCGCCTAATTCCTTCACTGCGTCGTGCAACGCGGCGATACCCGGCGCGAGAATGCCGTCGTCGTTACAAATTAAAATTCTCATGGATTGACTGGTTTGCTTTTCTGCCAGACAAAGGCGGGATCCATGATCGGGCCGTATGAGTCATCGATCGGTACAAAGAACGTTCCGATTTCGAATACGCCGACCCCGGCGCGGACGACGGTCATGATGGCGCCGGAAGGAATGCCGACCGGCAGAACGGCCCACCAGCCTCTGTCCTGACCGGAGACAATCATCTGGC
>JBAXDG010000039.1:0-14210 GCA_037141075.1 Kiritimatiellales bacterium | reverse complement strand
CCGGCCAGCAGCGTGGCGGCCAGCATGGTGTACATGACGACACGTGTCCGGTTTGAAAAATAGCGTCCGCGGTCTGCCGGGTCGACGACATCACCCATCAGGCTCATCCAGGACGGAACCGCCAGTCCGGAAAAGAAAAAGAGAACCGTCACGGCGGCCAGCAGTACCGGTATGCCGCCAGATGGAAGCAGGACGGGAAGCAGGAAGAGCGGCAGATAGGCGGCGGCCTGCACAGAGAAGCCGATTAGAATGATCGGCATGCGGCGTCCGACGCGCTCCAGCAGGACGGCTCCGGCGATCTGAGCGATCGCCGCAATCAGCACCGGTCCGGTGCCGACAAACGCCATAGCGAGATTGCCAGCATTCAGGAGAATGGCGAACGGTGCGATGTAGGTTTCGCCGAAACCCCACAGCACAGCCCATAGCGAACCCTCCCAAATTGACAGGCGCTGCGTTCTGCGACTTAGGATAAGCGGATCGGATGTCTCTGCCGGAGCGGTCAGTGCACGCACTGTGGCAAAGAAACGGTTCATGGACTGTTCTTAATGGCGGCGGCGACGAATTCGCGGAAGAGCGGATGCGGCAGAACCGGCTGGCTCTTGAGTTCCGGATGCGCCTGTGTGGCGACGTACCACGGATGATCCGCCAGCTCAATCATTTCTATCACACCGATGTCGGGGTTGGCTCCGGAAATGACCAGTCCGCCTTCTTCAAGCTGTTTGCGGTAGTTGTTGTTCACCTCGTAGCGGTGGCGGTGGCGTTCGGAGATTTTCTTTTCGCCGTAGGCTTCGAATGCCTTCGTGCCTTTTTCGAGCACGCAAGGGCAGGCACCGAGGCGCATGGTGCCGCCTTTTTCGGTGACCGTACGCTGTTCTTCGAGCAGGCAGACAACCGGATGTTTGGTTTTGACACCGCGCTCTTCGTCGAATTCGGTCGAATCCGCGCCTGCGAGGCCGCAGACATTGCGGGCGAATTCAATCACCGCGCACTGCAGGCCGAGGCAGATGCCGAGGAAGGGAATGTTATTTTCGCGGGCGTATTGCGCCGCGCGGATTTTACCTTCCATGCCGCGCACGCCAAAGCCGCCGGGGATGAGGATGCCTGCGACGGTTTTCAGGATATCGGGATTTTTCTCAATCTCTTCCGCGTGGAATTTGACAATTTCCACTTCGTATTCGGCCGCATATCCGCCGTGGTAAAGCGCTTCGTAGATGGATTTGTAGGCATCCTGAAGTTCTGAATATTTGCCGACGACGCCGATGCGAACCTTGCCTTTCGGATTTTTGATGACGGAGATGAGCTTCTGCCAGTCCTTCAGCGGCTTGGTGGGTTTGGCGATGCGGAAGTGGTTGAGGATCAGTTCGTCCACGCCCTGTTCCGCCAGCACCAGCGGGATTTCATAGATGGAGGTTTCGACATCTTTTTCGACGATGACGCACTCTTTGGGCACGTTACAGAACATCGCCAGCTTATCAATGTGCTCCTCGGTCAGGTCCACTTCAGTGCGGCAGACTAGAATATGCGGCAGGATGCCGATCTCGCGCAGTTTGGCGACGCTCTGCTGGGTGGGTTTGGTTTTCACTTCGCCGGCGGCCCGGATGTAGGGAACGTAGGTGAGGTGAATGTACATGGAGTTGTCGCGGCCGACGTCCGCGCCGAGCTGGCGGATCGCTTCGAGAAAAATCAGTCCTTCGATGTCGCCGACGGTGCCGCCGAGTTCAATCACGATCACGTCGGGATTTTCGGATTCGAGCTGGCGGATCTTGGATTTAATTTCGTTGGAGATGTGAGGAATCATCTGGACGGTTGCGCCGAGGTAGTCGCCGCGCCGCTCTTTATGGAGAACATCCCAGTAAATACGGCCCGCGGTGATGTTGCTCTTCTGTGAAGTCGGCTGACCGGTGTAGCGCTCGTAGTGGCCGAGGTCTAGGTCGGTTTCCGCGCCGTCGTCGGTGACGTAGACCTCGCCGTGCTGGTAGGGGCTCATGGTGCCGGGGTCGACGTTGAGGTAAGGGTCGAGTTTCAGCATGCGGATGCTGAGTCCGCGGTTGATGAGAAGTCGTCCGATCGATGCGGCAGTGATTCCTTTGCCGAGTGATGAAACGACGCCGCCCGTAATGAAAAGATATTTGGCCATTTTAGTGTATCCCGTAATCCCTGAACTTTTTCCCTGCTACGGGAAGGCACTTTAAGTAGCTTGTGCGGGGTTGTCCAAGGAATAGTTTCCAAACCTTGGAAAAACCGGGGTCAGGCCTGGTTTCGTTTATAGGTTTCGAGCACTTTGATGTAGTTGGCGCGCTCGAATTCGCCGGGATTGGGCACGGCACGCTGGCTCATCGAGCCTTTGAGCGGTTGAAGGGAGTCGTACTCTTTTTGTTTCATCCACTCCTGAAGCTCTTCGATCAGAACGGCGACATATCCCGGCCCGTTTTTGATCAGGGCGGAAGCCGTCATAACGGCATCCGCGCCGGCCAGCAGATATTTGATGACTTCCGCGCCGTTCTGCACGCCGATGGAGGCGGCCAGCGAGGCTTTAAGCTTGCCGTGCAGCATGGCGATCCAGCGCAACGGCAGGCGGATTTCAGCAGACGAGCTGAAGTCGAGAGTCGCTTCGACCTCCATGGCTTCGAGGTCGAAGTCGGGCTGATAAAACCGGTTGAAAAGAACGAGAGCGTCGGCTCCGGCTTTGTCGAACTGCCAGGCCATGTTGCCCAGCGAGCTGAAGTAGGGGCTGATCTTCATGGCAACGGGAATGGTGACGGCGTTCTTGACGGCCCGGAGGATGTCGAGGTGCCGTTTTTCGACCTCGGTGCCGGTTTCTTCCGGATTGGCGGCGACGTGGTAAATGTTCAGTTCGATTCCTGCCGCGCCGGTTTGCTCGATTTCTTTGGCATACTCAACCCATCCTTCGTTGGTCACGCCATTGAGACTTCCAAGGATTGGAATCCCAGTCTGCTTGACGGCTCGCTGGACGAGGTTGAGATAAGCCTCCGGATTACAGTCGTAGACATCAGGAAGATAAGGGGCTTCGCTGAGGGTTCCTTCGAGCTGTTCAGCAAACAGAGAGAACATGACGACCGCCGCCGCGCCCGCATCGGCGGCTCTGCGGATGTCATCAAGGTTCTGAGATACAGGCGAGGAGGCGACAATGATCGGGTTTTTAAGATTCAACCCCATGTAGGTGGTTTTTAAATTCACGATCAGTTACCTCCCGCCTTTTCCCAGCCCGGTTTTTACGCGACCAGTTCGAAGTATTCTTTGGCCGCGCCGCATTCAGGACAGACCCAGTCTGCAGGAATGTCTTCAAATGCGGTGCCGGGAGCGATTCCGCCATCGGGATCACCGACGGCCGGATCGTAGATGTATCCACAGGGTATGCAGGTATATTTTTTCATCAGTTGTCTCCTAATTTTCTGCTGATATTACATTATTTTTCCGAGATTTTCCATGAAAGCCATCCGGCGTTTGGCATCGTCTTCCGCCTGCTTGAAGAGCGATTCCGCTTCCTGCGGGGCAGTCTTGAGAAGGGCGGTGTAGCGGCGCTCGCTGCGGATGAATTCCTGAAAATTGCCGGTTGGCGGCTTGCTTTCCCATGTGAAGCGTTTGCCTTCCTCGGCGGTCGGGTTGTAGCGGTAGAGCGGCCAGTAACCGCACTCCACGGCCCGTTTTTCTTCGAGCTGGGTCTTCATCATGTCGATACCGTGCGCAATACACGGAGCATAGGCGATGATGATCGACGGACCGTTGTAGGCGGCCGCTTCCATAAATGCCTTCTGCGTCTGCATGCGGTTGGCGCCCATCGAGACCGAGGCGACATACACATAGCCATAGCTCATGCACATGAAGCCGAGGTTCTTTTTGCCCATCCGTTTTCCGGCGGCGGCAAACTGTGCCACTGCGCCGATCGGGGTGGACTTGGACATCTGTCCGCCGGTGTTGGAGTACACTTCGGTGTCGAGCACCAGAATGTTGACGTTCTTGCCGGAGGCGACCACGTGATCAAGTCCGCCGTAACCGATGTCGTAGGCCCAGCCGTCACCGCCGAAGATCCAGACGCTCTTGTCCGCGAAGAAATCCTGCAGTTCGGTGATCTTGGCCAGCACCTCTTTCAGCTCGCCGGAGGCCGCTTTGAGCGCGCCCGGCAGCAGCATCTTGACGGCGTTCTGCGCAATTACAGCGGCATCGCTGACGGTGTTGCCGACTTCGAGCGCCTTGGTCATCGCGGCGGCGAGGTCTTTATCAATACCCAGCGCGACGGCCCGGGCCGTCAGATCGCCGAGCATCTTACGGTTCTGGTCGACGGCCAGCCGCATACCAAAACCGTATTCCGCATTGTCTTCGAACAGTGAGTTGCCCCAGGCCGGACCGCGGCCTTCCTTGCTCTTGCAGTAGGGCACCGCCGGGAAAGTTCCGCCGTAGATGGAGGAGCAGCCGGTGGCGTTGGCAACCATCATGTGCTCGCCGCACAGCTGAGTGACGAGTTTCACATAAGGAGTTTCGCCGCAACCGCCGCAGGCGCCGGAGAACTCAAACAGCGGCTTCTTGAACTGAAGACCTTTGAGCGTCGTCTCGGCAGCGCCGTCGAGGACGTTATCCGGAAGCGCTTCGAAGAACTCGGCGTTCTTGCGTTCGCCGGCTTCGCGTTCTTCTTCAATCGTCTTGAATTCAAGCGCCTTGGTCTTGGCCGGGCAGGTTTCGACGCAGACGCCGCAACCGGTGCAGTCTTCGATGTAAACCTGAATCTTGTATTCCAGATTCTTATCGTTCTTGGTGGTCGACTTGAGCGTGCAGAAGCTTTCCGGCTTCTTGGTCAGATCTTTCGGATCCATCTGCTTGGCGCGGATCACGGCATGCGGGCAGGCCATGACGCACTGATTACACTGAATACAGTTTTCTTTGACCCAGTGCGGAACGCGCGGAGCAATACCGCGTTTTTCCAGCGCGCTGGTGCCGGTCGGCAGAACGCCGTCGAACGACATTTTGGAAACCGGAACCTGGTCGCCTTTCAGCAACAGCACCGGCTCCATCACATCCTTGGCGAAACAACCGGGCGCTTCGTTGATCAGCGCCGGGAAAACAAACGACTTGGTGATCGTTTCCGGAATCTTGACCTGTTCGAGCGCGGCGCAGGCTTTGTCCACGCAGGCCCAGTTCATCTTGACGATGTCTTCGCCCTTTTTGGCGAAGCTCTTCTTGATGGCGCTCTTGATCAGCTCAATCGCCTTATCCTGCTCCAGCACGCCGGAGAGCTTGAAGAAGGCCGTCTGCATGACCGTGTTGATGCGGCTGCCGAGACCGGCTTCCACCGAGATCTTCAGCGCGTCGATGTTGTAGAACTTGATCTTGCGCTGAATGATGATTTCCTGCATGTCGCGCGTCAGGTGGTTGAACACCTCATCGCTCGGAATATCAGAGGTCAGCAGGAAGGTGCCGCCTTCTTTGATGCAGCTAAGCATATCGTAGCGGCCAATGTAGGCCGGGTTGTGGCAGGCCACAAAGTCGGCGTGCTGAATCAGGTACGGATAGTTCACGCTGCTCTTGCCGAAGCGCAGATGCGAAACCGTGATGCCGTAGGATTTCTTCGAGTCATACACGAAGTAGCCCTGTGCGTTCATGTCGGTGTTGTCGCCGATGATCTTGATCGAGTTCTTGTTCGCGCCGACGGTACCGTCCGAGCCCAGGCCCCAGAACATGCAGTTCACCACGTCCTTGGCTTCGATGTTCAGTTCCTTGCCGACCTTGAGCGACAGGTTGGTTACGTCGTCGTTGATGCCGACCGTAAAACCGTGGAACGCCGCGCCGTCAATGTGGTCATAGACCGCTTTGACCATCGCCGGCGTGAATTCCTTGGAGGAAAGACCGTAGCGGCCGCCAATGATCTTGATGCCTTTGCCGTCGAGCGCGGCAACTACGTCGAGGAACAGCGGCTCGCCGAGCGCGCCCGGCTCTTTCGTGCGGTCGAGAACAATAACTTTCTTGGCGGTTTTCGGCAGACAGCCGATGAAGGCTTTGGCCGAGAAGGGGCGGTACAGACGGACTTTGATCAGGCCGAGCTTTTCGCCCTTGGCGTTGAGGTGGTTAATCGTCTGCTCAATCGTGTCGCAGGCCGAACCCATCGCGATAATCACTTTTTCGGCATCCGGTGCGCCGACGTAGTCGAACAGGTGATACTGGCGGCCGACTTTCGCGGCGACCTTGTTCATGTATTCCTGCACGATTTCCGGCAGAGCGTCATAAAACTTGTTGCAGGTTTCCCGACCTTGGAAATAAACGTCCGGGTTCTGCGCGGCGACTTTCAGCACCGGCGACTCAGGACGCAGACCGCGTTTGCGGAAGCGCTCGACAAATTCCGGCTCCAGCAGGCTCTTGATTTCGTCGTAGGAAATTTCTTCCACCTTCTGCACTTCGTGCGAGGTGCGGAAACCGTCGAAGAAGTTCACAAACGGAACCTGACCCTTCAGCGTTGAAAGATGGCTGACGATGGCGAGGTCCATCGTTTCCTGAATACCGTTGGCGGCGAGCATCGCCCAGCCGGTGTTGCGGACGCTCATCACGTCGGAGTGGTCGCCGAAAATCGAAAGCGACTGCGCGGCCAGCGAGCGGGCCGAAACGTGGAAAACCGCCGGCAGCATTTCGCCCGCGATCTTATACATATTGGGAATCATCAACAGCAGACCTTGCGACGCTGTGAACGTCGTCGTCAGCGAACCTGTGCTCAGCGCGCCGTGCACAGCACCTGCGGCTCCGGCTTCGGACTGCATTTCGGTCACGCTCACCACGGAGCCGAACATATTTTTGCGACCCTGAGCGGCCCAGGCGTCTGCATATTCACCCATGTTGGATGAAGGGGTGATGGGATAAATCGCCGCGATTTCGCTGAAGGCATACGCCACATGCGCCGCCGCTGTATTTCCGTCAATCGTTACCATTTTCTTACTCATGTCTGCTTCTTTCTCCTGAGGATTGTGCGTTTCTGTTTAAATTCCGTGGAAACTCTCATCTCCGGTTTGTTGCCTTTGCCGCTTTCCTGCCGGTTTTCCGTAAAAAAGGGGTTCTTGCAAATTCACTTTCCGCTGTTTGTCATGCGGAGCCGAGAGAATTTCAAAAATCGGCCCCGAACAGAAGCCTTTTTTCAGTCAAAAGTACGGAAAAATTAGTCAACATCCGGTCTTAGGAAACTTTTTTCCGAAGTTTGGAAACCATCACTGCATCAATCAGCGCGGCGGGCAGGGCGCGGCGGACGAAGGCTCCAAAATAAGCGACGGCGGTGACGCGGGCGCGGATCGGCGGGCGACGACTTTCCAGACATTGGAAAATTTTCTCAGCGACGGCTTCCGGCGGTTTCATGAATTTCTCTGCCGTGCGGGCGGCGCGGCCAGTTTCCCGCGTTTCGATCGATTCCTTGTAAAATTCCGTGAACGGCGAGTCGGGATTCAGTCCGTAGCGTTCGGTGCGGTGCGCCAGATTTTCCGAAAACTTTGTTTCAATCGGCCCCGGCTGGATGATCGAAACGGCGATGCCGGAATCGAACAGCTCGCGCCGCAGGGCGTCGGAAAGCGCTTCGACCGCAAACTTTGACGCCGAATAAACTCCAGCAAAAGGCAGACTCAGTTCGCCGACCACCGAGCTGACGTTGACGATGCGGCCGTAACCTTGCTTGCGGAAGAGGGGAATGAAGCGGTTGGTCAGTTCCTGAAGTCCAAAGACGTTCACTTCAAAAACATCGCGGAGCATGGCGCGCGGCGCGTCTTCGATTGCGGATGTCAGTCCGAAGCCGGCATTGTTGACTATGGCTCCGAGCTGTCCGCCGAAGCGGGCGAGCACGGCGCTGGCGGCGTCGGAGATCGAAACGCTGTCGGTGACGTCTAGCGCGACGGGATCGAATCCTTCGGCACGGAGCATATCGAGGTCGGCGGGTTTTCTGGCCGTCGGGGCGACCTGCCAGCCTCGGTCGCGCAGAAGGCTTGCCGTTGCCAGTCCGATGCCCGACGAGCAGCCAGTGACCAAAACCGTTTTTATTTTTACTTTTCCAACCATTGGGAAAAATAATGCCCGATTTTTCAAACCTTGGAAACATTTCTTCCAACCATTGGAAAAAACAGCAAGCCGCAACGCAGTTGCTTTGGAAATTGACCGCTTTGGATTGGTGGTCTACTCTCTGCGCCTTTAGAAACCAACGCGATATCAAGGGGTTTTAGGCATGGCAAATACAGTTTTAATCGGTGCGCAGTGGGGCGATGAAGGCAAGGGCAAGGTCATTGATGTTTTGACCGCCAAGGCGAACTGGGTCGTTCGCTATCAGGGCGGCAATAACGCCGGTCATACGGTGGAAATCGGCGATCAGAAATATGTCCTGCATCTGGCTCCGTCCGGCATTCTCCGCCCAGGCGTGAAGTGCGTGATCGGCAACGGGTTAGTGGTTGACCCGATCGGTCTGGCCGAAGAACTGCAAGATCTGGAAAAACGCGGTATTGATATTCAAGGCCGCCTGTTTATAAGTGACCGCGCCCATCTGGTGATTCAGTACCACAAGGAGCTCGACGGCGCGAAAGAGGCCAAGCTGGCGACCGGAAAAAAGATCGGCACGACCAAGCGCGGTATCGGTCCGGCCTATTCCGATAAAGCCGATCGCTCCGGCTTGCGTATGGGCGACGTGCTTGAGAAGGATTTCGAATCCATGCTGCGTGAACGAATCGCGGCGAAAAATGCCATGCTGGCGGTGCTCGGCGCACCTCCGCTGGACGGCTCCGAACTGGTCGCCAAGTACCGCGTGGCGTTTGATTATCTCAAGCCGTTCATTTGCGATCCGGTTCCAATGCTCAATGCTGCGGTACGCGATCCGGCAAACAACGTGATTTTCGAAGGCGCGCAGGGTGTCATGCTTGATGTCGATTTCGGCACTTATCCCTTTGTGACTTCGTCGTCCACCGGCGCGGGCGGCGTGGCCACCGGCGCAGGTATTCCACCGCACTGCATTGATGACGTGATCGGCATTGTCAAAGCCTACACGACCCGCGTGGGCGAAGGACCGTTCCCGACCGAACTGCTCGATGCCGATGGCGAAGAATTGCGCAAGGTCGGCCGCGAATTCGGTGCCACCACCGGCCGTCCGCGGCGCTGCGGCTGGTTCGATGCCGTGGTCGCGCGCTATTCCGCTATGATTTGCGGCATTGATCGCTGGGCGCTGATGAAAATGGATGTACTCGACGGTTTTGAAACGATCAAGGTTTGCGTCGCTTACGAATGCGACGGGGAACGCGTGGACACGGTTCCGGCCAGCATCAGTAAGCTGTCGCGCTGCAAACCGGTCTATGAAGAATTCAAGGGTTGGAACTGCTCCACCCGCGAAGCGACCACCTTTGAAGAACTGCCGAAGCAGGCGCAGAAATATGTCCGCTGGCTCGAAAAACTGACCGGCGTGCGGGTGGACATTCTGTCTGTCGGACCGAACCGCAAGAGTACGATCTCTTTGAATTGATGATTGGCGATTTATGATTTTGGATTGAAGACGGCCATGGATGCAAATGAACTGAAAGCCAGAACAAAGCGGTTCGCTTTGCAGGTCATGACGTTGATTGACCGGTTGCCGAATACCGTCAAGGGACGGGTTGTTGCTCATCAGCTTATGAAAGCTGCTACGTCGGTCGGTGCGAATTACCGTGCCGCCTGTCGAGGGCGCTCTCAGGCAGAGTTTGTTTCAAAACTCAGCATCGTGTTGGAAGAATCCGATGAGTGTTGCTATTGGCTTGAACTGATCATGGAAGGCGGGTTGATTCCTGCAGAAGAGGTGAAGGATCTTTACCAAGAAGCAGATGAGATAACTGCCATTATGACCGCATCGCACAAAACGGCCCAAAAGAACCGATAGATTTTAAATGGCTTCCTCAATCGACAATCAAAAATCGCCAATCGCCAATGTCCCTGAGCACGTTGCCATTATCATGGACGGCAACGGGCGTTGGGCGAAACAGCGCGGGCTTCCGCGACTGAAAGGTCATGAGCAGGGCGCGGAGTCGGTTCGCGCGGTGCTTCGCGCCGCACGGCGGGTCGGCGTAAAATATCTGACGCTCTACGCATTCAGCACGGAAAACTGGGTTCGCCCGAAGGATGAGGTCGAAGGATTGATGAATCTGCTGGGTGTTTTCATGGATCGCTATGAAGGTGAGATCCTGAAAAATAAAGTCCGCCTGCGGGTGATGGGGCAAATCGAGCGCCTGCCGGAGAAACTGCAGAAGAAGCTTTCGAAGCTGATGGAAAAGTCGGCAAAGGATTATGAACACACGCTGATCTTGGCGCTGAGTTACGGCAGCCGCCTCGAAATCGCTGAAGCGGCAAAAGCCATCGCGCTCAAGGCGGCGGCCGGAGAGCTTGATCCCGAAACCGTGAATGAAGCGACGGTGGCGCAGCATCTTTACCTGCCGGATGTGCCGGATCCGGAACTGATGATCCGCACCAGTGGCGAGCTGAGGCTGAGTAATTTTATGCTCTGGCAGCTTTCCTATGCCGAGTTGTATGTGACCGATGTGTTTTGGCCGGATTTCCGCGAGGATCAGTTTTTTCAGGCCTTGGAAGCTTTTAATCAGCGCGGACGCCGTTACGGCGGCGTCGTGACGCAGTAGGGGAAACTATGGATAAAAAAAGAATTATAACGGGGCTGACCATAGCCGTTGTTCTCTCGATCGCGATGCTGCTGGTTCCGGCGGGAAATATCGCGGTGCTACTGGGGTTGATAATGATTTGCGGTCTGGCCATGCGTGAAGTCTATGCGCTGATGCAGCGCGCCGACCTGCCTGCCTCGGAGAAGACGGGGATGACCTGTGGACTGCTGTTTGTCGCTATGACCTGGCTGACTGCCAAGTACCCTTGTCCAAAATTTTCCGGTGATGACATGCTATGGTCGCTGCTTTTGATTATTCTGATGGTTATTTTTCTACGGCTGTTCGGCTATACCAACGCACGCCAGGCTTTACGCAACGCGCTGGGTACGCTGTTCGGTTTCCTCTACGTGGCGTTTTTCTGGAGCTTTTTTGTCCGGCTGTACATGGCGGGTGGAAATGAAGTGCCGGGCCTGACCGCATTTTACCTGCTACTGGTCGTCAAATGGGGCGATGGCGGTGCTTACTTCATCGGCTCTCGCTTCGGGAAGCATAAAATGTGTCCGCACATCTCTCCGAAGAAAAGCTGGGAAGGGCTTTTCGGCGGTATTCTCTTTTCCTGCGTGGTCGGTGTGCTCTGGTGGCACTTCGCCAAAGGCACGCTCGGGCCGTATAAGTTTTCTCTGGCTCACGCTCTGATTCTCGGCATACTTCTTCCAATCATTGGAACTTTGAGTGATCTGGTGGAATCCATGTTCAAACGCGCGGTGGATATCAAGGATTCCGGAGCGATTGCGCACGGATTGGGCGGCATGCTCGATATGATCGACAGCCTGCTCTTCACCGCGCCCTTCATGTACATCTACATCAATTTTTTCCTTCGCTAGAAAGGCGGACGTTTTCCAATGGCTGATTTTCTCCTGACCTGCTGGACTGTTTTTTACACCGTTTTGGCCGCGCTGTTTCTTTTCGGCGTCACGGTTTTTGTTCACGAATTCGGGCATTTCATCGTGGCGCGCCGCTGCGGGCTGGTTGTCAAAACCTTTTCAATCGGTTTTGGAAAAGCCATCTTCAAATGGGAGAAGGACGGCATCCTCTACAAAATCGGCTGGATTCCTTTCGGCGGTTATGTCGCGCTTCCGCAGCTCGATCCGGAAGGTATGGAAAAAATTCAGGGCGATGAAGCGACCGACATGTATCCCGATGTCTCGCCGTGGAAGAAAATCGCCGTCTGCGTTTCGGGTCCGCTCGGCAACATCGTACTGGCGGCGCTGCTGGCTGTTGCCATCTGGCTGATTCCCGGCAACGACACGGGTGCGCAAGTCCGTCCAATCATTGGAAGCATTGAAACCAACAGCGCCGCTTACGCCGCCGGTCTGCGCCAAGGCGACGAAATCACTACCGTCAACGGTGCTGCCATCAAAAACTGGTATGAGTTCACCGTCGAAGCGCTTCTGAAAAACAGCGATACCGTCGCGCTCGATCTCCGCAACGCCGGTGTTGACCGGCATCTGGATATTCCGGTGGTGAAAGGCGATGAGGGCGTGCGCACAATTGAAGGGATTGAGCCCGCCATCCCCTGTCTTTTCGGCTCGGTGACCAAAGGCAGTCCTGCCGACCGCGCTGGCATCAAAAGCGGCGACACGGCGCTTTCGTTCAACGGTGTGACGGTGCTGGATTGGGAACATTTCACCGAACTGGTACAGGCCGTCGAATCTGGCGTTCCGGCGGCACTCACGGTCGAGCGCAAAGGCGAAACACTCGCGCTTTCTATCGTGCCGGAATACAACGCAGAATATAAACGCATCATGATCGGCGTGCAGCTCGGCGGTAGCGGCCTGCCGTGGATGCTTTATAAAAATCCGTTCGACCAGCTCAAATACGACGCACTTGCCATTGTCCGTGTACTTAAAGCGCTGGTTACACCGTCGGAAGCTAAACAGGCGGCGGGAGGACTTGGCGGGCCAATTATGATTTTTAGCCTGTTGACGATGTCTATCAAAATGGGACTGGTGAACACGCTCGGGCTGATCCGCTTCCTCAACGTTAACCTCGCCGTGCTCAACCTTCTGCCAATTCCGGTGCTCGACGGCGGGCACATTGTTTTCTCTCTTTGGCATGGCATTACCCGCCGCAAAGTAAATGTTAAGATTCAGACGGTTTTGATCAATTTCTTCGCTGTCCTGTTGATTGGCGCCATGTTGATTCTCTCCGTTAAAGACGTTGATCGGAACTGGCACGTGAAGGACTTTTTCGGCAGGCTATTTTCCGGCCAGACGGAGCAGGTTGAAAAGAAATAATGGATCGATTCCATAAACGGACGTTTTTCGGCGATATGCCGCCGCTGCGCGCCATCGGTTTTCTGGTGCTGATGGGCTTCGCTCTGTTTGTCTCATTCCGGATTTTTACGCCGCCGGTGAAAACTGTGCAGATTCTGTCCGCGCCTGACGGGAGCCGCGATGCGCGTCTGCAGCACATTTACTATTATTCAAAACCGGGGTTTAAAATCGCTGTACGCGAACGGCATCTTTGGCACACGCTGTTCTACCTGTCTGAATACACCAACGCGCTGGCCGGAACGCTGAATGAAAAGCTGAGTTGGAGTGAGGATTCAAAACGGCTTTACTTCGACATCAACGGCAAGCCGGTCTGGGGCTACGATTTCGAGACCCAGCAATCCAGGCTCAAATCGCCGTGAATGCGGATGATTCCGTTTTCGTCGGAGACGTGAACGTCTTGCTGGGGGCGGTTTTTCCAAACATTGGAAAGAGTGTGTTCTTGCGCCGCGAAGCGCGGTGCCGTAACGCAGTTACCGTCCGCGCAGCGCGCGGCGGGTGTCGAGATCAGCCGCTTTCTTTTTGAGAGTCTCGCGCTTGTCGACGGTGTCTTTGCCTTTGCAGAGCGCCAGTTCAATTTTGACTTTGCCGTCTTTGAGGTAGGCTTTGAGCGGCACGAGTGTTAGCCCTTTTTCGCCGATCTTGCTCCGGAGACGAGAGATCTCTTTTTTGTGCAGGAGCAGGCGGCGCGGGCGGGTCGGACTATGGTTATGGACGTTGCCGTGCGAGTAGGGCTGGATGGTCATCTGAAGCACTTCAGCCTGACCGTTTTCGATGTGGGCATAGGCTTCGTCGATGCGGATGTGACCCTCGCGGATGGATTTGACTTCCGTGCCGCGCAGTTCAATGCCGGCTTCGAGCTTTTCCAGAACGTGAAAATCCCGGAACGCTTTGCGGTTGGTGGCCAGCACGCCGGAAGCATCCCGGGATTCTTTTGCCTTTGGGGACATGTTTAGAGGACGATATCGGAACCTTCGTCGAAGGTATCAAAGGAGGATCCCATATCAATGGGCAGTACGCCCATTTCAACGGTCAGCTTGCCTTCGACAATTTCTTTGAGGACGACATCGTGAAAGTCCTGCTCCGGGAAGTCGCGCTTGACCATCGGGCGTTCGCCGCGGATGAGCTGGCGGGTGCGATAGGAAACAAGATTCACCAGCGTCGGGATGCTGCCGATTTTCTCTTCTGCTTGGCTCAGGTATTCAAAGTTCATAGTGTGATCAATCCTCTCATTGAAACTAAAAAGCGGGGCGTAATGTACACGCCCCGCTTTCTGCCG
>JBAXDG010000038.1:0-14387 GCA_037141075.1 Kiritimatiellales bacterium | reverse complement strand
GCATCACGGCGTGGTCTCCGAACAGCTGGGAGGTCATCACGCCCTTCCCGTCATATTCCGGCACACGGAAGCCCTTGACCTCCATATTCAGATCCTGCTGCGAAGTCTGCTGGGCCCAGGCCGCAACCGACAATACGCACACCGCCGCAAAAATTTTCCAAACTCTGGAAGGAATCATCATTTCACCTCATTGATCGCGTTCAGCTTTTTCCAAAGCTTGGGAACTTCAGAGAACGGCATCGCGTTTGCCTTGTCCGAGAGAGCCTTGGACGGATCCACATTCGTCTCAAGGAAAATTCCATCCACGCCGACCGCCACCGCGGCCTTCGCCAGATACGGCGCATACTTGCCGTCGCCGCCCGACGACTCGCCCTGTCCGCCCGGCGACTGGACGCTGTGCGTCGCGTCGAAAATCACCGGATAGCCCAGCTCGCGCATAATCAGCAGACTGCGCATATCCGCCACCAGCGTATTGTAGCCGAACGAAACGCCGCGCTCCGTCAGCAGAATCTTCGTATTGCCGGTCTCTTCCAGCTTTTTGATCACGTTCTTCATGTCCCACGGCGCGAGGAACTGACCCTTCTTTACATTCACCGTCTTGCCGCTTTCGCCCGCCGCCACCACGATATCGGTCTGGCGGCAAAGAAACGCCGGAATCTGAATAATATCCACCACCTGCGCGGCCAAATGAATGTCCTGCTCGCTGTGAATATCGGTCAAAATCGGTACATTGTACTTCGCCTTGATCTCCGCCAGAATTTCGAGCCCTTTGGCGATGCCTGGCCCGCGGAACGAGTTAATCGACGTCCGATTCGCCTTGTCATACGACGCCTTGAAAATCAGCGGCACGTTCATCTTCTTCGACATGGCGACCAGCCGCTTCGCCATATCCATGCACAGCTCGCGGCTCTCAATCACGCACGGCCCGGCAATCAGCGCCAGCGGATTATTCCCGCCGAATTTTACACCTTCAACATTCACCACTTTAGTCATCGCCCAATTCCCTCAATATTTTCTCAACTTTAACGATATCTTCCGGCGTGTCGACTCCGATGCCGACATCTTCGACCTGCAAAACGTTCATGCGGCAGCCGATATAGAGCGCGCGCAACTGCTCAAGCTTTTCGAGGTTTTCCAGCCGGCACGGCGGCTCCGCCACCAGTTTCAAAAGATAGTCGCGGCGGTAGGCGTAAATGCCGATGTGCCGCCAGTGCGCGCCGGTGGCATCGGTTCCGGCATCGCGGACGTGCGGAACGACGGAGCGGGAAAAATAGAGCGCCTGCCCATCGCGGGCGAAAACGGCTTTCACCACCGCCGGGTTTTTCAGATCGGTTTCGTTTTTGATCGGTGCGGCGGCGGTGGCCATATCCCAATCGCCGGAAGTCATGACGTCGGCCAGACGGTCAATCAGTTCCGGTTCCATCAGCGGTTCGTCGCCCTGAATATTAATCAAAATGTCACATTCTTCGTTTGCGACCGCTTCGGCGATACGGTCGGTGCCCGACGGATGGTCGGCGCGGGTCATAACGGCCTTCACGCCGGGAATTTTGAAGGAAGCCACCGCATCCATAATGCGCTGATCGTCGGTGGCAACCAGAACGGCATCCAGCGACTTGGCCTTTACCACCTGTTCCGCCACGCGCTGAATCATCGGCTTGCCGGCGATCATCGCCAGCGGTTTACCGGGCAACCGGGTCGAGGCCCAGCGCGCCGGTATCACGCCGATCACGCGGTTATTTTTTCTCTTGGTCATCGCCGTCTTTCCTGTCCGTAATCCAAAAATCGGTTCCCGGCCCGCGCACCTCATGAAGCGTCACGCTGACCCTTCCAAACGGCGTGCTGACTTTGGTATAGGTCAGCAGGTGCCGCGGATCGCGGGATATCCATACCGTAGCTTTTCCTTTACGCACAAACAAGCCGTCAAACATGGCTTCCGGCTTGATCGTCAGGCAGGGAATCTCCTTGTCATAGTGCGGCAGGTCAATCGGCTCGATTTTGAACGCCTTGATAATCAAGTCATAAATTTTTTCGCCGGACATCACCCGGTAACGGGTCTCTTTATTCTCTTCCAGCGACAGCGACCGCATGAAATACATGTAGCTCGGAATGTCACGGGCGTTCGGCTCAATTTTGTAGTCTTTGGTCGTACCCTTCGGCAGATGAATATTGTGCGCCATGAGTGTCTGATAATCGAAGGTAGTGATATCGTGGCGACGGTAGTTCCGCTCGCTGATATTCTGTTCAAACCGAACCGGCAGCAATGTCTCCGGATCAATCAGGCCTTCATAAAAATCCTCCACTTTGCAGATGGCATCAAAAAACGAAAAGGTGTTGACCGTGATGCGCATGGCGATCACTGGACGCCCCTCGTAGGTGTCCATTTGTGTGACGGCTTTTGACCATGCGATCGGAATGCCGTTCCAGGTGATGTTATAAATCAGCTCCTCGCCGATCGGGAACGGAAGCTCCTTTGCCGTCGCAACCACGCACAACAGAAGAAAACTTCCAAGGATTGCCTGCCATGAGAGAAGTCGAATGGGGGAAAACCGTTTCAACGAATCAGCCCTCCCGCTTGAACTGCCGGCAGGTTACCCCAGCTTCTTTGAAAAGCGCCTTGGCCTGTTCGTTGAAGTGATATTCATGCTCATAGACCACTTCCGAGAGGCCTGCGTTGATCATCATCTTCGTGCACATCAGGCACGGACTGATCGTGCAGTAGAGAATTCCGTCCTTCACCGAGATTCCGTGGTAAGCCGCCTGCACAATCGCGTTCTCCTCGGCGTGACAGCAGACGCAGTCGCCCAGTGAATGCCCCGATGGCGCGTCCGAATTACAGCGCTCGCAACCGCCTTCGTCGCAATTGGCGATCCCGCGCGGCGTGCCGTTATAGCCGGTCGAAATAATCCGCCGGTCGCGCACGATCACCGCCGCCACCTGACGCCGGCAGCAGTTACCCCGCCGGGCCACCACGTGGGCGATATCCATAAAATACTCATCCCAGCCGGGACGTTTATGTTTAGTCATGCGTCGCATCCTATTGCATAACCCCGCAACATTCAACCGTTTCGGAACTGTTCCAAGGGTTTGCCCGCCCTGAGCTCCGTCGAAGAGGGGAATTTTTCAGTCCGACAAGTCCGGTTGCGATACGTGAATACGGTAGGGTTGGTCATCCTTCGATTGCGGCGCACCGAACTGGATCGAACCGGCAGCCGGAGCGTCGGGTTGTAATATCTCCGACACCCCGCCGAACAGGTTCGTATGGGCCTCCGGGGCGGAATTTCTGCTTGTAGAGCCGACCTCGGTGGTTCGCGCCTGCGGTTTCCACCACCCTGTCGGACGACCGCCGAACTGCGTATTCCATCCCTTGGTTCCCTTAAGGTAATAGATCGTTGCCTTACTGCTGTATAAAAACGCATCGGGATCGACGCTAGGGGCATTACCTTGGAAATAAACGCCCGTCAAACCGGCGCATTTATAAAACGCCCTGTCACCGATATGGGTGACACTCTTGGGGATCGTAATATTGATTAGACGGCTGCAGGACGCAAACGCCCAGTCTCCGATGCTGGCAACGCTGTCAGGAATCGTAATGTCGGCCAGTCTGGTGCAACCGGAAAATGCAGAATCTCCGATATCGGTTATCGCGCCTTGAATCGTGACAGTGGCCAGATGGGTACAGCCGGAGAAAGCGCCCTTCCCCAGATTCGTGACTCTGCCGGGAATCGTAACGCTGGTCAGATTGGTGCAGCCGGAAAAAACCTCTTCCCCAATACTGGTGATACTTTCCGGAATTACAACGTTGGTCAGGCCGCATCCCAAAAAGGCTTCATCACCGATGCGGATCACGCTTTCCGGAATTGCAATATGGGGCAAGCCGGAACAGCCGCTAAAGGCTCTTTCGCCAATGCTGGTGACGCTGGCGGGTATTGTGACGCTAGTCAGACTGCGGCATTTATTGAACGCCTCCACCCCGATGCCGGTAACCGGCAAACCTTTGATTGCGGCGGGAATGGTCACTGTATCGTCGATTCCGGTGTACCCGGTAATATCGATCGTATTATTGGATTTCACCGTATAAGCGAAATTCCAGTACGTCCCGGCCGGCGCCGCGACAGGAACCATCAAAGCGAACAGCAACGGAAGCAGACGAACCATCCACCCGGCAAGAGACAGCCGTAAAAAATCTTTATGTTTCATGCGCAGACACTCTATAAACTCGGCTGGCGCCTTACAAGACAACAAACCCGCCTCACTCGAAAAGCCCCAAAATCGCCGAAGTGATACCACATGCGTATGAGGTTCGGTATTTATGTCAAGGCCGCCGGGACGGCGGCGGTACGTATCGCAACCGTCCCGGTTGCCTTGTTTATCAACCGAATATCCTGCGGTTTTGGTATCAGCCCTGCCGCACTCTGCGGCAGACCCGGCCCAAGCGCGGCCCAGTGAAAAAGAGATCTTCAGCAGTTTTCCAAGGTTCGGAACCGGATTGGTGGCCCTTAAGATGGCTTGGTTTTCGTCGGCACCTCCTGTAAAAATGTCCTGTCGAAAGGAACTCTTATGAAATTCATCGAACTGGCAAAAAAGCGCGTCAGCATCCGCTCGTACAAACCCGAACCCGTCTCTAACGAACTGCTCAATGAGGTTCTCGAAGCCGGACGTCTGGCTCCGACCGCCTGCAATCTCCAGCCGTTCCAGTTCGTGGTGGTGAAGGAAAAAGAAAACCTCGCCGCCCTGGCCAAAGGTTATCCGGGGGACTGGTTCAAGGAAGCACCGATGATTATCGCCATTTGCACTCAAGCTTCCAAAGCTTGGAAACGAAAAGTCGATCAGCGCTGCTTGATCGATGTCGATGCCGCGATTGCCGCCGACCACATGACTTTGGCCGCCGCCGACATCGGCCTCGGCACCTGCTGGGTTGGCGCGTTCGACCCGAAAATTGTCCGCAAAGTGCTCGGCGTGCCGCGCACCGTTGAACCGCTGATTCTGCTGACACTCGGCTACCCGAACGAAGCCGGCCGTCCGAAAACCCGCCAGCCGATTGAGAAGCTGGTCCGGTACGAAAAGTGGAAATAATCAACCCACCCCGCCCTGTGGGCACCCCTCCGATGGAGGGGATTAAAAGTTCCCCTCCGTCGGAGGGGTGGCCGGAGTGAAACGACGGACGGGGTGGGTTACAACAAACCGATGCCAGACAACAGGACGTCTATGATCATCAAAGCGTTTATTTTCGCGGTAGTGCTTTATATATGCGCCGTGCTCTGGATGTGGCTTCGGCAGGAGCACTATCTTTTCCTGCCGAAACACTATGACGTGCTTCCGGAGTTTGAGCGCTTCCGCTGGGACCGCACCATCAATGGCTTCAAGCATCAGGGCTGGTTTCTCGACAAAGGCAAAGAAAAGACGGTCATCTATCACGGCGGCAATGCCGAAGACCTCGCGGGTCATTGCGAGATAATGATGGATGGAATGGATGCGAATATTCTGCTGGTCAATTACCGCGGTTACGGACAGAGCGAAGGAACGCCCGGCGAGAAGGAAATGGTTTCGGATGCCATTGCCCTCTTCGATCTCTTTTGCGCCGAGAAAAATGTTTCGCCGTCGAACATCGTCCTGATGGGCCGCAGTCTTGGTTCGGGCGTCGCCATTCAGGTGGCCGCCGCACGGCCGCAGACGGCCGGACTGATTCTGGTTACGCCGTACGAAAGCATCGCCGCCGTTGCAAAATTCCAATATCCGTGGCTGCCGATTGAACGGATGCTTCGCCACCCGTTCCGCGCCATCGATGTCGCGCCGCAGATCAAAATGCCCGCGTTGGTAATTTTGTCGGAGTTCGATGACGTAATCCCGATTGAGACCGGGAGAAAACTTGGCGGAACTCTGGGCGGGCCGAAAGAAATCATCACCCTGCCGATGGGACATATGGATATCAACGAACACCCCGGCTATTTCGGAGCCATCAACTCGTTCGTGAACAGGTAGGGACGTTTCTCCGAAACGTCTCAGAGTGTTGATAAACCTCGCGTTTAACTTTATCTGTCGATTTTCGTTTGATGAACGTGTGCCTGTGGAGTGCGGCGGCTGGACGCCGCTTTTTCTGTAACGCCGTGGAAGTGAAAGCGCTGTCGAGCCAGCGCACTCCAAAAGATCAGCGACCTAAATTTCATTGTTTCTCTAAAAATAAAACCCCTCGGCACTTTATCAATAGTCCGCGGCGGGCTCGGAGAGCCCCGCCCTACCTTGAGAACCGAATCAGCGCGACGGCCATTCCGCCGAGAATGAATGCGCCGCCGATGAGCATCGGAAGTGTCAGCGCTTCGCCAAGCACCATCCATGCGAACAGCGCGGCCAGAAACGGCTTCAGGAAAAAAACCATTGAACCGATGCCTGCCTCGACATGGTTGATGCCGTAGATGAATAGAAAATAGCCGAGCGCGGTTCCAATCAGCGCCAGATACGCAATACCCAGCCAGTCGGTCGCGCCGTACGTCATCAGCGGAAAACCTTCAACGCCCAGAGCGAGCGGTAAAATACAAAGTCCGCCGACCAGTCCCGCAAAGGCGGTGATGGGCAGCGCGCCGTAGCGCGGTGTCATTTTTTTGAAGAGCACGGTGTAGAGCGCAAAAATGATGATGGCCGCCAGCATCAGAAAAAGTCCGGTCGGCGACACTCCGGCGGCGCGGTCGCGGGCCAAAACAAGAATCCCCGTCAGGCAAAGCACAATAGCCCCCAGCTTGCGCATGGTAATTTTTTCAGGAAGCGCCAGCGGCGCGAAAAGCACCACAAACACCGGATTGCAGCTAAAGACCAGCGCCGCGACGTTGGCGGGCAGAAAGGTGATGGAAAGGTGATAGAGACTCGACATCAGAGTCACGCCGAGCAGTCCAAGTCCGGCCAGCATTGCGGCATCGCGCCGTCCGAACGACTTATCGCGTAACTGGCGCGCGGCGGGAAAAAAAAGAACCAGTCCGGTGATAATAAAACGGAGCGCCGCAAGCCAGAAGGGATAGTGTCCGGCGACCCCGCCGCCGATCTGCATCATCTTGGACGCCACTTCAATGGTGCTGAACAGTACGATTCCCGCCAGCAGTGCAGAGAGTCCGCGCAGGTTCATTTGGTCTCTTGGTTCTGTTTTCTTAATTTCCGCAAAAGCAGCGCGTGCTTCATCTTGCCGACCGGTGACATGTGATCCACCAGCAGCACGCCGTTGAGGTGATCGAGTTCGTGCTGAATGGCGCGGGCCAGCAGGCCTTTGGCGTTGAGAACCTGAACGTTGCCGTCGCGGTCGAGATAGCGCAGAACCACTTCGGCGGGGCGTTCAACCGGGACGTAGAGTTTTGGAAAACTCAGACAGCCCTCTTCGGCCACAGCGGTTTCTTCCGACACACCGATAATTTCGGGATTAATGAACGCCTGCGGCATTTTGATGCCGGGATTATTCGGCAAACCCTGATCGTTTTTGTCGGCGGCGACCGGAATATCGAGCACAAAGACGGCTTCCGTATGGCCGATCTGTTCCGCGGCCAGACCGATTCCTTCCTGCGCGTACATGATGCCGAGCATACGGTCGGTCAGCGTGCGGATTTCCGCCGTGACCTCTTTGACCCGCACTGACTTTTTGCGCAGTACCGGATTTCCATAAATACAAATGGGACTCGCCATTTTTTCTCTCCCCAACCTTCTTTAAAGGGCGTATTTGTAACTCATGGACATCGTTTTCTCAACGTTTAACGCCCGCTATTCCCACACCGCGCTCGCCCTGCGCTGTCTACGGGCCAACCTCGGGAATCTCCACGACCGCTCGATCATCGTTGAGTTCGACAACAGTCTCGCCCCGCAGGCCGCCGCCGAAAAACTGCTGGCGCACGATCCGAAAATTGTCCTCTTCAGCGTCTACATCTGGAACCTCACCGTCACCGCTGAAACCGCCGCTATTCTGCGCACCATACGTCCAGATCTGAAAATCGTCATCGGCGGACCCGAAGTCAGCTATGAATATGAAGAGCTCGCCCTCTTCCGCACCGCCGACCACCTGATCTGCGGCGAAGGCGAAGACGTCATTGAAAAAATATGCAGGAATCTGCTGAACGGAAACTCCCTGCCGAAAGTGATCGAAGCGCCGCCCGCCGACCTGAAAAGCATTGCCCTGCCCTATGATGAATACACGGATGAAGACATCGCCCACCGCCGCATCTACGTCGAAACCTCTCGCGGCTGTCCGTTCAAATGCGAATACTGCCTCTCCGCGCTCGAAGAGACCGTCCGTTTCTTCCCGCCCGAGAGAATTTTTCCAATGTTTGGAAACTTGATCGAACGCGGTGTACGGATTTTTAAATTTCTCGACCGCAGCTTTAACATCAACGCCGCCCACGCCGCCGCCGTCCTGCGTTTCTTCCTCGAAAACCGGCGCGACGGCATGATGCTCCACCTCGAGTGGGAACCGGAGCACCTTCCGCCGTCGCTCGAAAAACTGATCGCCGAAGCACCGCCCGGATTTCTCCAGCTCGAAGTCGGCGTGCAGACTTTTAATCCCGAAGTCGCCGGACGTATTGAGCGCCCGCTCGATGCTGAAAAAGTCGAATCTCACATCCGCACCCTCGCCGCTCTGCCGTCGGTTCATCTGCACGCCGACCTGATTGCCGGACTGCCCGGAGAAACCTTCGACAGTATCGCGGCGGGCTTCGACCGCCTGCACGCCTGCGGGCCTGATGAAATCCAGCTCGGCATCCTCAAAAAACTGCGCGGCGCACCGATCGCCCGCCACGATGTCGAATGGCAGATGGTTTACAACAGCTCGCCGCCCTACGATGCTCTGCAAACCGCTACGCTGACTTTTGTTGAACTCCAGAAAATCCGCCGCTTCGCCCGCTACTGGGACATCACCGTCAACAACGGCCGCTTCTCTCAGACCGCCCCGCTGCTCTGGAAGGATCAGCCCTCGGTCTTCGCGGCGTTTATGGAATGGAGTGTCTGGCTCTATGCGCAGACGCACACCACCTTCGGCTTCACTCCGGCGCGCCTCGCGCAACTGCTGGAACAGTTCTTAACCGGGCAGCGCAACGTGAACGCCAAGACGGTTCGTCATGCGATTGAAACCGACCTCGCCGTCCGTTCCGCCGCCGCCAAAGGGATGGAACGCCAAACTAGAAAAACAAAATGAACCCGCCACGCATTATTGGAATTGTCGGCGCATCGGGATCGGGAAAAACAACAGTCGCCCGCGAACTGGCTGAACACGCTGAAAACGCCAGCCTGATGTCGCAGGATAATTACTACATCAGCTTGCCGGACGACGTTGATTCCAAGGATTGGAACTTTGACGATCCAGCCGTGATTGATCTAGAAAACCTCGCCCGCGACTTAGCGGCTTTAAAGCGCGGCGAAACCGTCGAAGGCCCGCGCTACATTTTCTCCACCCATAAACGCGCGCCGGATACCGTGACGCTAAAACCGGCTCCACTGATTATCGTCGAAGGATTGTTTCTTTTTCTGCCGAAACATCTGCGCGATGTATTTGATCTGAAAATCTTCATCGACGTTCCGATGGATGTCTGTCTGGAGCGCCGCGTGGAACGCGATGTCGTTGAACGCGGCCGAACCGCAGAAACAATCCGCCAGCGCTGGGCGGAACAGGTCGAACCGATGTATAGCAAGCATGTCGAACCGACCCGCGCCTTCGCCGACATCCTGCTCGCTCCTGAAAAGCGCGGCACACCGGATCGCGCAAAACAGATTGCAACCATTCTGGAGTGCGGCGGCAAACAACGTGCGACGCCGCTTTGATTCAGAGCGGCCTCGCGCCTGCGGCTTGCGTCCGCACTCCAAATTTATTAACTTCTTTCCATGAAAGAAACTTCTTCATACTGGCCGCACGCCCCGATGCACCGTCTGATTGAGCGCGGCACCTACATGGTTACCGCCGGGACGTATCTGAAGAAGCCATTCCTGAATACGCCCGAAAAGCTGTCGTTAATTCGCAATATGCTGTTTGAACTCGCTGAAAAATACAATTGGCAGCTGCAAGCATGGGCAGTGATGAATAATCACTATCATTTCATTGCCAGTTCGCCGGATACTCCAGAGTCGTTGACAGCGCTCATCGCCCGACTTCATGAATACAGCGCAAAGAAACTTAACCGGCTGGACGGCACCGCCGGTCTCAAAGTCTGGCATAATTACTGGGATTCCCGCATCACCCACCAAACGTCCTTCTTTAGCCGCCTCCGGTACGTTCATCAGAATCCGATCCATCATGGTGTCACCGAAGATGCATCTTCCTACGAATGGTGCTCTCAGCGCTGGCTGGAACAAAACGCGCCACGTTCATTTGTAAACACTCTGGCCCGTTTCAAAACCGACTCGATAAGCGTGCAAGATGAGTTTTGAACTGTGGTCGTTTTGTACTAAAGCGGCCTCGCGCCTACGGCTTGCGTCCGCACTCCAGAACAGGCATCATCCTCTCATGAACACATTTTGGCTTTGTTTTGTTCCGCTGTTTGTCGCGGTGGATGCTGTCGGTGTCCTGCCGATGTTTCTCTCGCTGACCGACGGGCTTGATTCCAAGCGGTTGCGCACCGTGATTATTCAATCGGTTCTGACTGCGGCAACCGTTGCGGTTGTTTTTGTCCTCGCCGGGCCGATGCTGTTGCGTTTTATGGGAATCACCGTTCCGGACTTTATGCTGGCGGGCGGATTGCTGCTGCTGGCGATTTCACTGAACACATTGCTTGGAGAAAGAAAAGCGCAAGAGGTCGATGTGGCCAGTCTCGGCGCGGTGCCCATCGGCATTCCGCTGATCACCGGCCCGGCGGTGCTCACCACCTGCATCCTGCTGGCTAACACTCACGGCAAAGCCGTCACAACGGTGGCTGTTCTGCTTAATATTGCGATAGCCGGTCTAGTCTTCGGGTTTGCCGGACCCATCACAAACCGGCTTGGGCGAACCGGCTCAAAGGCCGTTTCGAAAGTAGCCAGTATGCTGCTGGCGGCTATCGCGGTGATGCTGATGCGCAAAGGTCTCTTTGCTATGCTCGCCGCCGCGCACTAAGCCGTCAGCGACGGTTGCGGTGAGAGAGCACAGCGAGAGTTCCGTTGAAGAACTCGATGATGTGTCCTTTTTCAATCAACCAGCGCAGCGGATTAAGAATTTCACGGACCGCAGGCGAATCTTTTTCCGCACCGGGGCGAAGTCCTTCGACCAGCTGATCGCGGGTCGAGCCGGGATGATCCGCCAGATATTCCAGCACAAGACGGATATGTTCGACCGCCTTTTCCGGTTTGATCGGGTCGGGTTTCACGGACGTGATGAAATTGATATTTTTTCCGGCTTTGAATGTTTGCAGATGCAGGTGGCGGAAGGCCGCGCGCAACGCGAATGACACGGACAGCGGGAAGCGGCTTTCGCGTTCCCACGCCTCGCGCACCATGCGAATCAGGTTGTAGTCCTTGATTTTTCGCGCAAGCGTAGAAGGCAGTACGGCGCGGGCAACCTCTTCAATTTCCGCTTCGGCGATGTGCGTGCGGATATATTCTTCAGCCTGCGCAAGCGTGAAATCCTTCACTTCGCCTTCCGGCGCATCTTTCAGCCGGTAAACCGTTTTCTTCGAAAACTCCTCTTTCCACTTTGCAACCAGCGCTTCATCGCGAACGGTCTCGATCTTCTGCTTGAAGCGGTCGAACGGCAGCCCTGAAAAACGGGCGTTGTAGATTTCCTGCAGTCGCGCCGCATAGCTGTGGTGATTGGGCGGGCCGATCAGCACGTCGCCGATTTTTCCAATCATTGGAAATGTGCCGGTCGGCGGATCAGTCGTGATATCTTCTTTGACGAAAAAATCCTCCAGATGGTTTTCGAGAAGCTGATGAACCAGTCCTTCGCGGCTGGTGGCGACCATTTTGGAGCGCTTGCCCTGATAGAGTTTAAAATCCTTTACGCCGGGCGCGATTTCGATTTTGACCAGATGTCCCTTGGGATCGGAAAGAAACAGGTTGGCGAGATCCATCAACGGATAGGCGCGCTTGCTGTGATGAATCTGGCGCACCATCGAAGCCAGCCACTGCTGTTCAGGCAGAAATTTGATTTCGATCGGCAGTTCGATGCGCTCGGGGCGCGGAGCAAATTCACGGCGCGGCTCCTGCGCAGGGCGCTCCCCGCGCGGCTCGCGCGACGGCGGACGGCCTGTCCCTCCAAAAGCCGGACGCTCACCCGAAGAAGAACGTCCGCCCGGCGGACGGGATGTGCGGGCCGGGCCGTCACGGCGGTCACTACGTTCATGGCGCGGGCCGTCACGGCGGTCGCGCGACGACGGACGGCGTTCGGAACGATCGTCGGAGGCGTAGTGATTAATCGCAGGCGCTTTTTTGGCCCACTGCGGGACAAAATTAAGATCGAGGAGAATGTCCTCATCCGGCCGGGACAAACTGGCTGTTTCTTCAGACATGGTAAAACCTTTTGATTTGAGCGGACATTAGTATACGCTTTCCAAAGTTTGGAAAAGGAAAAACCGTGTCAGGAGCCCGTTAAGATGCCGGCCGTACAACCCGAAGAACTCGAAAAATACTCCTCCGCCGTCACGCTGTCGGACATGGAGATCTTTGTTTTTCCCGAACTGCTCTACGCTTTGCTGCTGGCCAATATCATGAGCCCGCGCATCTGGAAATGGCGCGAGGATCCGTGGTTTGCCAAAATCGACAAGATGAACCCGCGCCGGAAAATCGACCGGCTCAAGCAGTACATTATCGACCATTACGAGTTCAACCTCGACCTCGACACATGGGGACTGACCGACCAGCAGACCGAGATGAAACGCTTCACGCCCTTCATGGATGCCAAAACCATCAGCGCCAGTAACGCCCTGTTCGGTTACGAAGGCGACAAACATTACTTCGATCAGGATATCCGCCGCCATTTCGGGCTCGAAAAATACAACTCCACCGTCATCCCGTACTGGAAGACTGAAACCGTCGAAGCCATGGATGCCTTCGTGCGGCGCGAAGGCTACCGTACCGGCGCGGGCGAGTGTGTTTCACTTTCCACTCTCTACGCCGCCGCGCTTTTCATCGTCTGCGGCATTCCGCTCGAAGACATTTTCCTGATGGCCACGCCGCTTCACTCGCAGAACTTCGTGGTCGTCGGCGACGGTGTACTCACCAATAACCGGCGTATCGTCACCAAAAACATGTGGTTTAACGGCACCGAGCTGACCGATAAGGCGCAGCGCGCTCTGCGCCACGAGCAGATCACTATGGTGCTCAATAACACCGGCTATGTTCACTGCGTCTATCCCGAATACACCATGGAGCCCGCACACTACGAACGGTTCCAGCAAAAGATCGGCGAATACCTTTCCACCGAAATCACTTTCGAAATTCTCGCCAATTTCCTGCGGCAGAACTCCCGCTTCCAGAAATGTTTTCAAATCTGCCACGACGTTCACGGAAAAAAACGGTGGATCGCCGCCGAGCGTGCCTATGCCTACGAACACAGCGCGCCCTATAAAGTCGGCGACAGCACCCGCGGCCAGCTTCTCCAGGAAATCGATGGCGACGAATTCTACTGCGAACCGATCCCCGGCCGCATCTGTCTGCCGAAGCTGGAGGAGTTTTTCAAAAACAACCCCATCCGCCGAACCGACACGGAAAGCATGGCTGAACTCGGCAAAAAACTGGAATGCAACAGCGAACACAAAAACGAAATGCTCTGCGAGCTGGCCAGATTCGTCCATCTGGAGCCGGAGTTTCCCTCCGTCGCCAAGGCTGTGGAGGGCAAGCCAAACATTGGAACCAAAACTTCCAAACCTTGGAAGAAGCTGGAGATCGTTCCCGGCATGAGCCGCGACGAAATCGTCGCCTACGTTGAATCGATGCGTGCGGACAACCGTTCAGCCGACCTCGCCTTCTACGCTTTGCGCGACCTGAGCCGCACCGACTGGGCACCCTTCCTCAAAGCCGCGCTCGAACGCAATCCGGTCTGTATCGAAGCAACCAAAGCGCTGAGCGACGACGAACTCATTGAACTGCTGACCCACCCCGCCGTTCCGGCACCCCTCCAGGGAGGGGAATTGGATAGTGGGAAAATGGGTTTAAACTCCCCTCCGCCGGAGGGGTGGCCGAAGGCCGGGGTGGGTTTCCCCTTCGGCTCCGAATCCATTTATGACGGCCCGCGCATCGCCCAGCCCGACGAAGTCTGGAACTACCAGACCGGCGACGGAATCGAAAAAGCCATTCTGCTGGCCAATGTGTGGCAGAAACGCCACCCGGAAGAGAGAATCGAGATATCCGTCCAGCCTGACCGCGCCGAATTGCGCTTAGGAAATCGCACCATCGGCTTTACATCGTCCAAGGGAATTGATACCCAACTCGTTTTTCAACGCACATGTGGAGAAGCCAGATGA